>NZ_JBEXTV010000044.1:0-68003 GCF_040628835.1 Streptomyces sp. NPDC006134
GGACGAGCTGAACGAAGCCCGTCCGACGGAACGCTTCAGCACCGCCATCCGGCTCCTGTCCGGACGGGCGGGCATGGAGCCCCCCACCACGGAGGCGCATGTCGTCACGCCACGAAGGTGCGCGGCGCCTCCACCCCCGCCGTCCCCCCGCTCTCCACCACCCGCGCCGCCGCCGCCAGGCGCGTCGCCGCCTCCTCCGCGACCGCCCCGCCCACGGTGAACGGCAGCCGCACATACCCCTCGAAGGCGCCGTCGACCCCGAACCGCGGCCCCGACGGCACCCGGACCCCCACGCGCTCCCCCGCCTCGGCGAGCCGCGAACCCGACAGGCCACCAGTGCGCACCCACAGGGTGAGCCCGCCCTGCGGCACCTCGAACTCCCAGCCGGGCAGCTCCCGCCGCACCGCCGCCACCAGCGCGTCCCGGTTGTCCCGGGCCTGGCGGCGGCGCTCCGCGACGGCCTCCTCCCAGCCGCCGGTGCTGAACAGCCAGTTCACCGCCAGCTGCTCCAGCACGGGCGTGCCCAGGTCGGCGTAGGCGCGCGCGGCGACGAGGCTGCGGATCACGTCGGGGGCCGCGCGGACCCATCCGATGCGCATGCCCGCCCAGAACGCCTTGCTCGCCGACCCCACCGTGATCACGGTCGAGCCGGCCGGGTCGAACGCGCACACGGGCCGCGGCATCCGGACGTCCTCGTCCAGCCACAGCTCGCTCATCGTCTCGTCGGCGACGAGGACGGTCCCCGCCGACCGGGCCGCGTCCACCAGCCGCCGCCGCTGGTCGTCGTCGGCGAGCGCGCCGGTCGGGTTGTGGAAGTCGGCGACGACGTAGGCGAGCCGGGGCGCGGCCTCGCGCAGCACCTGACGCCAGCGGTCCATGTCCCATCCGGCGAGCCCTTCGGCCATCGCGACCGGCACCAGCCGCGCCCCGGCCTCCCGCATGAGCTGGAGGATGTTGGCGTACGACGGCGACTCCACGGCGATGCGCTCGCCGCGGCCGGCGAAGAGGTGGCAGATGGCGTCGATCGCGCCCATGGCACCGGTGGTGACCATGATCTGCTCGGGCATGGTCGGGATGCCGCGCGCGGTGTAGCGCTCGGCGATCATCGCGCGCAGCGCGGGCAGCCCGGCCGGGTAGTCGCCGTGGGTGTGCGCGTACGGCGGCAGCTCCTCCAGGGCGCCCTGCACGGCGCGGGTGAGCCACGGCTCGGGCGCGGGGAGCGCCGCGCAGCCGAGGTCGATCATCGAGCCGAGCGCCTCGGGCGGCAGCGGCTCCAGGCCGCGCGCGGGCAGCGGGTTGCCGGCCGGTACGGCGGTCCAGCTGCCGGCGCCGCGCCGGGACTCCAGGAAGCCCTCGGTGCGCAGGGCCTCGTAGGCGGCGGCGACCGTGGTGCGGCTGACGGACAGGGCGAGGGCCAGTTCCCGTTCGGCGGGCAGGCGCGCGGCCACCGGCACCCGCCCCTCCAGCACCAGCAGCCGGATGCCGTCGGCGAGCGCGCGGTAGGCGGGCGGGCGGCGGGTGCCCGGGCCGGCCGGGCGGTCCTGCTGGGAGCCGAGCAGCCGCGCGAGCTGCGCCGCCCCCACTGCCGAAGTCCACTGCGCCATGGAAATCAGTCCACCTTCCGCGAATTGGCCATAGATGGCGTTCCCCACCGGGCCACAGGGTGTCATGTATCAGGCCACTACCACCACCAGGGGGCACCTCTTGTCCAGGCGACCGCATCTCACACGGCGGCTGGTCCAGCTCTACGGCGGGCTCGCGCTGTACGGCGCGAGTTCCGCGCTGCTGGTCCGGTCGGGGCTCGGACTGGAGCCGTGGAACGTGCTGCACCAGGGCCTGGCGGAGCGGACCGGCCTGTCGATGGGGCTGGTGCTGACCGTCGTCGGCGCGGCGGTGCTGCTGCTGTGGATCCCGCTGCGCCAGCGGCCGGGGCTCGGGACGGTCTCCAACGTCCTGGTGATCGGTGCCGCGATGGACGCCACGCTGGCCGTGGTGCCCGACGCCCACGGGCCGGCGGCGCGGATCGCGGCCATGGCGGCGGGGATCGTCCTCAACGGCGCGGCGACCGGCCTGTACATCGCGGCGCGGTTCGGTCCGGGCCCGCGCGACGGGCTGATGACGGGGCTGCACCTGCGGACCGGGCTGTCGGTGCGCCTGGTGCGGACGGCCATCGAGATCACGGTCGTGGCGACGGGCTTCGCCCTCGGCGGCTCGGCCGGCGTCGGCACCCTGCTGTACGCGGTGTCGATCGGCCCGCTCGCCCAGGTGTTCCTCCGCCTGTTCGCCGTCCCGCCGGCGCCGGGCGGCAGCACGGTGGTTGCCACGGACCGCCCCCGCCGGGCAATACTGCGTCGGTGACCTCGCCGACCCGGCCGACCCGGCCGATCCGCCACCCCTACCTCGACCATCCCGGCCCGATCGCCTTCGCCCACCGGGGCGGGGCGGCGGACGGCCTGGAGAACACGGTGCGCCAGTTCCGGCGCGCGGTGGAGGCGGGGTACCGGTACATCGAGACCGACGTCCACGCCACCGCGGACGGCCGGCTCGTCGCCTTCCACGACGCGACCCTGGACCGGGTCACGGACGGCGCCGGCCGGATCGCCGACCTGCCGTGGGCGGACGTACGGCACGCGCGCGTGAGGGGCGAGGAGCCGGTGCCGCTCTTCGAGGAACTGCTGGAGACCTTCCCCGGGGTGCGCTGGAACGTCGACGTCAAGGCGGAGCCGGCGCTGCTGCCCTTCCTGGAACTGGTCGGGCGCGCGAACGCCTGGGACCGGGTCTGCCTCGGCTCGTTCTCCGAGGCCCGCGTGGTCCGCGCCCAGCGGCTGGCGGGCCCCCGCCTGGCCACGTCGTACGGCACCCGGGGCGTCCTGGCCCTGCGGCTGCGCAGCTGGGGGGTGCCGGCCTCACCGCGCCGCTCGGCGGTGGCCGCCCAGGTGCCCGAGTCGCAGGCGGGCGTCCGGGTCGTGGACCGCCGCTTCCTGCGCGCCGCCCACGCGCGCGGGCTGCACGTCCACGTGTGGACGGTGAACGACCCCGGCCGCATGCACCGCCTTCTGGATCTGGGCGTGGATGGCATCATGACCGATCACATCGACACACTGCGCAAGGTCATGGAGGACCGCGGCGTCTGGGTCTGAGACCCCGGCCGGGTCCCGGGGCGGTGCGCGTTCACGGGGAAGCGAGGGCGCGGGTGGGGACCGACACCGTGCGGACGGGGCCGGCCGGCGAGGCGGCGGGGCGGCGGCGCGAGCAGCGCGGCTGGTACTTCTACGACTGGGCGTGCTCCGTCTACTCGACGAGCGTGCTCACCGTGTTCCTGGGGCCCTATCTGACCTCGGTCGCCGAGGCGGCGGCGGACGCGGACGGGTTCGTGCACCCCTTGGGCGTTCCGGTGCGCGCCGGGGCGTTCTTCGCCTACTCCGTCTCCCTGTCGGTGATCGTCGCCGTGCTGGTGATGCCCTGGGCGGGTGCGGCGGCCGACCGCGCCGGCCGGAAGAAGCCCCTGCTGGGCACCGCCGCCTACACGGGGGCCGCGGCGACGGCGGGCATGTTCTTCCTCGACGGCGACCGGTACCTGCTCGGCGGGGCGCTGCTCGTGGTCGCCAACGCGGCGCAGTCCGTGGCGATGATGCTCTACAACTCCTATCTGCCGCAGATCGCCGCGCCCGAGGAGCGCGACGCCGTCTCCTCCCGCGGCTGGGCCTTCGGGTACGCGGCCGGTGCCCTGGTCCTGGTGGCCGACCTGGTCCTCTACACCGCCCACGACTCCTTCGGCCTGAGCGAGAGCGCGGCGGTCCGCATCTGCCTGGCGTCGGCCGGTCTGTGGTGGGGCGCGTTCGCCCTCGTGCCGCTGCGGCGGCTGCGCGACCGCCCCTCCGCCGCGGCGAAGGCGGCCCTGCCCGGCCGGCGGCAGCTCGCGGCCACCCTGCGCGACATGCGCCGCCACCCGCTGACGCTCGCCTTCCTGCTGGCCTACCTCGTCTACAACGACGGCATCCAGACGGTGATCTCCCAGGCGTCGGTCTACGGCTCCGAGGAACTGGGGCTGGGCCAGTCCACCCTCATCGTGGCGGTGCTGCTGGTGCAGGTGCTCGCGGTGGCGGGCGCCCTCGTCCTGGGCCGGCTGGCCCGGACCCACGGCGCGAAGCGCACGATCCTCGGCTCGCTGATCGCCTGGACGGTCACGCTCGCGGCCGGGTACTTCCTCCCGGCCGGGGCGCCGGTGTGGTTCTTCGTCCTGGCCGCCGGGATCGGGCTGGTCCTCGGCGGCAGCCAGGCGCTGTCCCGCTCCCTGTTCTCCCACCTGGTCCCGCCCGGCAAGGAGGCCGAGTACTTCGCGGCGTACGAGATGAGCGACCGCGGCATGAGCTGGCTGGGCCCGCTGCTGTTCGGGCTCACCTACCAGCTCACCGGCAGCTACCGGGACGCGATCGTCTCGCTGGTGGCGTTCTTCGTCCTCGGTTTCCTGCTGCTCGCCCGCGTCCCGGTCCGGCGGGCGATCCGCGACGCGGGCAATCCCGTACCCGAAAGGATTTAGCACTGGGCACGAAAGGGCGGTAGTGTACGCGTTTGGCCCGCCAGGCGTACCGTTACTGCGCGTCAAAGGTGTCAAAACGCAGGGTGACATCTCCGAACAGAGGTGACAAACCGGACGTCGGAGGGTACTGCACTGGTTGACAAGGCTGCGGCTACGACGGCGACGCATGGCCCGGAACGGACTCGGGACGGGAATCTTTACCGCCGACCGGACGTTGACCGGATGACGACGACAGCGACACCTGTCCTGTGGGCGACAAGCCCGGGAGGCACGATTCATGAGTGAGCGAGCTCTTCGCGGCACGCGCCTCGTGGTGACCAGCTACGAGACGGACCGCGGCATCGACCTGGCCCCGCGCCAGGCCGTGGAGTACGCATGCGAGAAGGGGCACCGGTTCGAGATGCCCTTCTCGGTCGAGGCGGAGATCCCGCCGGAGTGGGAGTGCAAGGTCTGCGGGGCCCAGGCACTCCTGGTGGACGGCGACGGCCCGGAGGAGAAGAAGGCCAAGCCCGCGCGTACGCACTGGGACATGCTGATGGAGCGGCGGACCCGTGAGGAACTCGAAGAGGTCCTCGAGGAGCGGCTGGCCGTTCTGCGCTCCGGCGCGATGAACATCGCCGTTCATCCGCGGGACAGCCGCAAGTCCGCGTAGGCCCCGAGGGGCCGGGCGAGGTTTCCGGCGCGCGCAAGTGACCGCGGGCGCCGTACGTGAGAGTCCACGTACGGCGCCCGCGGTCTTGCCGTGCCCGCGCACGGGCCGCGCCGGGCGGGCCCGCCGCCGAGCCGCCGACGCGGGCTCGCGTCAGCGGCTCAGCGGCGGGTACTGCTCTTGCGGCGCCGTGCCCGGCTCGTCCCGGACGACCTCCCCGGGGACGACCTTTCCGTCCGGGTGGTGCATGCGGGCCCGCCGGAAGGCGTCGCCCAGGGTGCCGGGGGCGGCCTGGCGGAGCTTGCGTTCGAAAGTGCGCTGCGCGGTGCGGCTCACGGCCTTCTGGACCGGGGGCAGCAGCAGGAGCAGACCCGCCGCGTCCGAGATCAGCCCGGGGATCATCAGGAGCAGGCCGCCCAGCATCACCAGGCCGTTGCCCTCGCTGTCCGGGCGGGCGGCCGGGGGCGCCGCCCCGGGCTGCTGCTGTTGCAGCGTCTCGGTGAGGTTGCGGAAGGCGCGGCGCCCGGCCCGCTTGACGACCACGGAGCCGAGGACGAAACCGGCCACCAGCAGCAGGAGGACCACGAAGCCGCTCGACGCACCCGCGACCACCGTCAGCAGCCAGACCTCCAGCACGAGCCAGGCCGCGAGGCCCAGCGGCAGGAAGGTGCGCAGCCGGGAGCGCCGGGGCCGGGCGGGGTACCTGGGAGTCTGAGCGCCAGTCGTCATGTCTCCAGTGTGCCCGGACCCGGCTCAGCGGGGGATAAGGGCACCGCCCACGGCGGACGGGAACGGTGCCCGGCCCGCTACCGCTGTGCGGGCCTGCCGCGCTTGACGACCTTGTCGACCCTCTCCCCCACGCCCCACGCGGTGACCCGCCACAGGGCCTCCACGAGGATGTCGCGGCTCATCTTGGAGTCGCCCAGCTCGCGCTCGACGAAGGTGATGGGCACCTCGACGACGTGGTAGCCGGCCTTGATGGCGCGGCGGGCCAGGTCGACCTGGAAGCAGTAGCCCTGGGAGGCGACGTCGTCGAGGCCGAGGCCCTCCAGGGTCTCCCGGCGGAAGGCCCGGTAGCCGCCGGTGATGTCGCGCAGCGGCAGGTCGAGCGCCAGGCGGGAGTAGAGGCTGCCGCCGCGGGAGATGATCTCGCGGGACCTGGGCCAGTTCACCACCCGTCCGCCGGGCACCCAGCGCGAGCCGAGCACCAGGTCGGCGCCCTTGAGGGCGGTCAGCAGGCGGGGCAGTTCCTCCGGCTGGTGGGAGCCGTCGGCGTCCATCTCGACGAGCACGCCGTAGCCGTGCTCCAGCCCCCAGCGGAAGCCCGCCAGGTAGGCGGCGCCCAGGCCCTCCTTGCCCTTGCGGTGCAGGACGTGGACGCGGTCGTCCCCGGCGGCGAGTTCGTCGGCCAGCTTTCCGGTGCCGTCGGGGCTGTTGTCGTCGGCCACGAGCACGTGCGCCTCCGGGACGGCCTCGCGCACCCGGCCGACGATCGTCTTGATGTTCTCCGCCTCGTTGTAGGTCGGAATGATCACCAAGGCGGTGCCGAGCGGGCCGAACCGTCTGTCCTGGCCCTCTGCCGCGCGAGTCTCGTCGCCGTCGTTCACTGCTGCCCCTTCGAGTCCGTACGCAGAGGACCACCATAGTGGGCCCGGCCTGCGATGACGCGACAGCACGTTCGTATGGTGGTGTCGTTTCCGCAAAAGCTGGGTAGGACTGCCTTTTTCGGCGGGCGTCCGGCGGGTGCCCCGCGGCGGATGGGGGCCCGGCGCCCTTCGGGCCGACCTGGGACCCGCTGGCTGCGGATCGACCGAGAGCCGTTGTCTACTGAGCGCCCGGGCCCCACCCGGGTCACACCTCCCGACCGCCGGAACGTTCCCTGGGCGCGGCACGGGCGCTGGGCCTGGCTCCCGGTGGCGGTGCCCCGGTGCGGCACCGTCCTTGACCCAGCGGCGCCGCGACGCTTGCGCGGGGAGCTCCCCGGTCGGGCGTCCGGTGGTGGACTCGGCCGAACCTACCGGCCCCCCGCCGCCGCCTGTCAACACCCGTTCGACCTGCGCGTTGTCCGGCAACGCGCAGGTCAGCGCGGTGGCCGCACCGGCCGTACGACACAGCGGCGGCAAAGGATCGTCGCCCCGTCGGCCGTGGAGATCACTCGCCCGGCCGCACGAAGACCGTCCGTCCGCCCACCACGGTCCGCAGGCAGACGGGCAGGTCACGGCCCGGGGACAGGTCGGGCAGGCCGGGGGTGCCGGAGCGCGGGTCGGTGGACCAGCGCGCGACGCGGTCGTCGGGGGCCTGCACCACCAGTTCGCCGGTGCGCCACACGGCGTAGTCCGCGGGAGCGCCGGGCACCAGGACGCCCGCGTCGTCGCGGCCGATCGCCCGCCAGCCGCCGCGCGTGTGCGCGGTGAACGCGGCGCGCACGGAGACGCGGTGCTCCGGCGTGCGGTGGAAGGCGGCGGCCCGGACGGTGCCCCACGGGTCGAGGGGCGTGACGGGGCTGTCGGAGCCGAAGGCGAGCGGGACCCCGGCGCGCAGCAGGGCCGCGAAGGGGTTGAGCGTGCGGGCCCGCTCGGTGCCCAGGCGGCGGGCGTACATGCCGTCCTCGCCGCCCCACAGCGCGTCGAAGGCGGGCTGGACGGAGGCGGTCAGGCCGAGCTCGGCGAAGGCCGCGACGGTCTCGGGGGTGAGCATCTCGGCGTGCTCGACCCGGTGGCGGGCGGCGCGGACGCGCGCGAGGCCCAGCTTCTCCGCGGCGGCGCGCAGACCCTCGACGACGGTGGTCACGGCGGCGTCGCCGATGGCGTGGAAGCCCGCCTGGAGGCCCGCCTCGGTGCAGGCGACCACGTGGGCGGCGACCGCGTCGGCGTCCAGATAGGCGGTCCCGGCGTGGCCGGCGTCGGCGTACGGCTGGTGCAGGCAGGCGGTGTGGGAGCCGAGGGCGCCGTCGACGAAGAGGTCGCCGGCCGCGCCGATCGCGCCCAGCTCCCGCGCCTTGTCCACGTCCTGCTCCGCCCAGTAGCCGACCACGCGCGGGCCCGCCTGACCGGCCGCGAGGCGGAGCAGGCCGGTGAGGTCGTCCTCGGAGGAGATCTCCGGGCCGGCGCACTCGTGGACGGTGCCGATGCCGAGCGAGGCGGCGTGCGCGAGGGCCGCGCGCTGCGCCTCGGCGCGCTGGGCGGGGGTGATCGCGCCGTACGCGGCGGCGCGTACGGCGTGGTGGGCGTCGCCGGTGAGCGGGGCGTCCACGCGGCCGTCGACGCCCGGGACCAGGTCGAGCAGGGCGGTCGTGACGACCGCCGAGTGCACGTCGATACGGCTGAGATAGAGGGGACGGCCGCCGGTGGCCGCGTCGAGCTCGGCGCGCGCCGGGGGGCGGCCTTCGGGCCAGCGGGAGGCGTCCCAGCCGTGGCCGAGCAGGACGCGGTCGTCCGGGCGGGCGGCGGCGAAGTCGCGTACGAGGCCGAGGGCCGCCCGGAGGGAGGGGGCGCCGGTCAGGTCGAGGCCGGTGAGGGCGAGGCCCGTGGACGTCGTGTGCACGTGCGCGTCGGTGAACGCGGGGGTGACCAGGGCACCGTCCAGGTCGACGACCTCGTCGACACCGTCCGCGAAGGCGTCCGCGGCGCCCTCGGAACCGACCCAGGCGATCTGCCCGCGCTCGACGACCATCGCGGTCGCGAAGGGATCGGCTGGGCTGTGCACCTCGCCGCGGCGCAGCAGGACGGTCTGGGACGGGGCGGTGGACTCACTCATGGACACCAGTCTCGCGCCTCACCCGTCCCGGCCGGCACGCAGGTCGGCGCGGGAGGCCGCGCGGCCCGGCCCGGCGCGCTCGGGAAGTGCACGCGCGCTCCGGTCCGGCGCGCTCCGGGCGCGCACGGCCCGCGCGCCGTCAGACCCGCGGCGGGCGCGCCTCGTACGGCGTGGACAGCACCACCGTGGTCCGTGTGGACACCCCGGCCAGCGAGCGCACCCGGGCCAGCAGCTCCTCCAGTTCGTGCGGGGTGGCCACGCGCACCTTGAGGATGTAGTTCTCGTCGCCGGCCACGCTGTGGCAGGCCTCGATCTCGGGGACGCCGGCCAGGCGGTCCGCGATGTCGTCGGGAGCGCTGGGGTCGAACGGTTTCACCGAGATGAAGGCGGTCAGCGGCAGCCCGACGGCCTCGGGGTCGACGACCGCGGCGTACCCGCGGATGACGCCACGCTGCTCCAGCCGGCGCACCCTCTGGTGCACGGCGGACGTGGACAGGCCCGTGGCCTTGCCCAGGTCGGTGTAGCTCATCCGCCCGTCCTTGACGAGCAGCTGCACGATCTGTCGGTCCAGCTCCTCCATGGCGCAAGAACCTACAGGGCGCCCGAACTCCTCGGATAGCCGAGCGGCGCAGGTCATCCCCGGTCCGTGAGGCGGACCGGGGCGTGATCACGGACCGGGCGGGGGGACGAACCGGTCCCAAGGAGGCACCTGCGAGCGGCATGTGACCAACACCACATCCCTCGAACGGGCTCCGTGATGTTCTCGTGATTACTCCGGAGAGGGGACGGGAAGTGCTTGGTGTGGTCGAGGCCGCAGTGCCGTCACGGCCCAGCCCGAGGGGGAGAATCCCATGCAGAACCTGAAGCGCCCTGGTCGCACCGCGCCCAAGCGGCACCAGCCGGTCGTCGATCCCGAGCCGGAGGGCGTCGAACCCGACGCCCTCGACGACGAGGAACTCGACGCCTACGACACCTTCGAGATGTACCGGGTGATCTGCCCGGAGTGCGCGCAGCCCATCGCCCTGCTGGCGGACGAGGACGTGCTGCCGGAGCACGCGCTGTGCGCCTCGCCGTGGAACCCGTTCGGGCTCACGGTCTGCGCCGGGACCGGCCGCCGGGCCGACGAGGCCCGCCCCGCGGACGAGTCCTTCCGGCCCCAGGAGCAGGACACCTCGCTGCTGTTGACGCTCCCCCAGGGGCTCGACTGGCGGACGCAGCCCTTCTCGCACGTCGGCGGCCCGGGCTCGCGCCCGATGCGCGCGCCGGCGATGCGGCGCCACGCCGCCTGAGCGTCCGCCGGGCGGGCGGTACCGCCCGCCCCCTCCGCACGACCGGCCCGTGCCGCGGCACGGGCCGATGTCACTCTCACCTGACGTGACGTCACTTTCCTTGTTGCGCAGCCCCCTTGGGTCGACGCACTCCTGCGAACGCACGCCCGATTGCGCGGACCGGTGACCTGTCCCCGCTTCTCCGCGTTGCCCGGGTATGACCCCCACGTACTCGGTGACCGGGCGTCAGCGCCGCCTCTTCGTCCCGGCGCCCACAGAATCGGTTCCGCCGGCGCCGCCGGTCCCGGACCCGCCGATCTACCGCGAGCTGTTGCGGACCTGGGCCGATCGCGGCCGCACCCTGCCGGGGCGCCACGATCCGGAGTGGGTCCGGCTCGCGGCGCCCCCGCGCGGGCTCGGCGACTTCAGCGTGTCTCGGGACCCGCGAGGTGACGGGCGATGACCATGCGCTGGATCTGGTTGGTGCCCTCGACGATCTGCAGCACCTTGGCCTCGCGCATGTAGCGCTCGGCCGGGAAGTCGGCGGTGTAGCCGTAGCCGCCGAGGATCTGGACGGCGTCGGTGGTGACCCGCATCGCCGCGTCGGTGCAGTGCAGCTTCGCCATGGCCGCCTGCTTGGCGAACGGCCGGCCGGCGTCGCGCAGCCGCGCCGCCGCCAGGTACAGAGCGCGGCCGGCCTCGATCTGGGTCGCCATGTCGGCGAGCATGAAGCGCAGGCCCTGGAAGTCGGCGATCGGCCTGCCGAACTGGCGCCGCTGCCTCGCGTACGCCACCGCCTCGTCCAGGGCCGCCTGGGCCACCCCGATCGCGCAGGCCGCGATGCCGAGGCGCCCGGAGTCGAGCGAGGACAGGGCGATCGCGAAGCCCTGCCCCTCGTCGCCGATACGCCGCGCGTCGGGCACCCGCACCCCGTCGAAGTGGATCTGCGCGGTGGGCGAACCCTTCAGGCCCATCTTCTTCTCGGGGGCCGCGGCGCTCACCCCCGCGGCGTCGCCGGGGACCAGGAAGGCGGTGATGCCGCGCGGGCCCTCCTCCCCCGTGCGCGCCATGACGGTGTAGAAGTCGGCGACGCCGCCGTGGGTGATCCACGCCTTGGTCCCGGTGATCACCCAGTCGTCGCCGTCCCGCACCGCCCTGGTGCGCAGGGAGGCGGCGTCGGAGCCGGAGGACGGCTCGGAGAGGCAGTAGCCGCCGAGCAGACCGCCGCCGAGCATCGCGGGCAGGTGCTCGGCCCGCTGCTCCTTGGTGCCGTGGGCGGCGAGCGCGTAGCAGGCCAGGGAGTGCACGCTGACGCCGAGGCCGACGGTGAGGCGGGCCGCGGCGAGCTCTTCGAGGACCTGGAGGTAGACCTCGTAGGGCTGGTCGCCGCCGCCGTACTCGGCGTCGTAGGGCAGCCCGAGCAGGCCGGAGTCGGAGAGCAGGGCGAAGAGCTCGCGCGGGAAGCGGCCGGCGTCCTCCTCCTCGGCCGCCTTCGGGGCGATCTCTCGCCGCGCGATGTCGCGGACGAGTGAGATCAGCTCCCGTGCCTCGTCCGTGGGCAGTTGCCGGTCCACCGGCTGCGGGGCGCGGTCGGGCATGGCGACGCTCTCCTCCCTGTCGGGCACAACGGCGGGCGTGCGCCTTGGGTGGAGGCGGCTCCGCCGGGTCGTACTGAGGGCCTGGCCGACGCTCGTTTCCGGGTCGCGGAAGCTGCTGACCAGCGGCTGTGCGCTGTGAGTATGCCCGATCCGGGGCACCGAGTCACCGGTTAACGACCGCTTACTTCAAGAAAGCCGCGAACGGTCTCACGCCCGGAGGAGCCGGCGCCGCCGACGGCCGCCCCGCACGGGCGGGGGGCCGGATCACCGGCGGGGCGTCACAGGAGGCCGAGCTGGGTCACCAGCATCGCGGTGACGACGACGAGGACCCACCCCATGAGGTGCTCGAAGATCTTGGGGCCGTCGTCCTGGGGGCCGCCGGTGCGGACGCGGGCGGCGGTGGCGGTGTGTGCGGTCATGGCTTCTCGCTGATCTCGTGCGTACTGCGGAACCCCCCGCCGGCCATCCCCCACCGGCTTGTCCACCTTGCCACCGAAAACGGCCGCTGCGGCCGAGATGTCCGTCACAGGGGACGGCCCCCGGCGGGCGCCGGGGGCCGTCCGTGGCCGGTTCAGCGCACGCCCACCGCCGCGAGCGCCCCGCGCTGGCGCGGGCTCGGGTGCGCCGGGAAGAAGAGGTAGCAGACGCCGCCCGTGCCGGAGACGACCTTGCCACTGGCGTTGTACCGCTTGGTCCGCAGCCAGATGTTCTCCCATTCGCGCCGTTTGTAGACGCGCCGCACCTCCTCGTTGCTCGGCGAGGCCGGGTCGTTGGCGATCACGTCCCCGTCGGCGGTGAAGCCGATCACGGTCATCAGATGGCCGGCCGTGCCGTACCCGGCACCCGTCAGCTCCTCCTTCAGGAAGGACTGCGAGGTGATCGCCGGGATGCCGGCCGCGATCAGCGTCTCCAGGTCGGTGAGGGAGCCGAGGCGGGTGACCACGCCCTGGAGACCGTCGAAGGTGGCCGCGTAGGCGGCGTTGAACGGCCAGTTGCCGCAGCCGCCGTACTGGTGGTCGTACGTGTACCGGGCCGCGTGGCACACCTGCGGGTCGGTGTAGGAGGGGTCGACCCAGGCCAGCTGCTCCTCGGTGAGCCGGCCGCCCCAGTACTCGATGATCATTTGCGAGGAGGTGGGGCTGCACCAGGCCTCGCCGCCGTTGTCGTACTCGGGGTACCGGCCCTTGTGGATCTCCTGCGAGTAGCGCGGGACGGCCAGCTCCCGGGCGAGGCCGGGCGTGGAGGCCGGAACGGTGAAGCGGTCCGGGACGTCGGAGCCCGTCACGCCGGCGCGCCACACCGTGGGGGTGGTCCTCGCGCCGGGGCGGCGGTACAGGGTCAGCCGCAGCCGGCAGGAGACCAGGCGCAGGCCCGTGGCGGGATCGTCGAGGGCGAGCGTGTCCGTCCAGACGCTGCTCCTGCCGTCGCCCTGGCCGTCGACCGAGGTCCGCCGGATGTCCTGGTCGCCGGCGGCCCAGCGGCCCATCACGTACCAGGGCGTGTCCGTGCCGTCGGAGTACGTCCCCTTGAGCTCGGCCTGGATCCAGGTGCCGCCGGGGGTGTGGGCGTTCCAGGAGACGATCGCCTCCGTCGCGGGGACGGCGAGCCGGTGGACGGGCGAGGTCCAGGTGGCGTACTCCCAGACGGCCGTGCGGCCGGTGTGCGGGTCGGTGTAGTCGGTGGTGCCCGCCGGCGCGCCCAGCACGATGCCGGGCCGGGCGCCCGCGACGGCGCGGGCGCCGCGGGCGGTGCCGCCGCGCCAGTCGCGGTACGTGACCCAGCTCCGGTGGTCGACGGGGCGGGCCGGGGTGTGACCGGGGCCCGCGGCGGCGGTGACGGGGTACGCGGCGGCCGGGGCGGCGGTGCCGGCCACGGCGGCGGCGACCGTGGCGGCCAGGACGGTTCTGCGGGACGGCTGTTCGGCTCTGCTCATGGGCGGTAGACCCCCAGGTGTCCGAGTCGGGGCAGGTCCGTTGCACGGGCTGTGCGCCCACTATGGCCGCAGGCGGTCGCTCCTGCCAGCACCCGCGCGCAGGCCGCGCGGGCGCCGTTAGAGTGCACGGCGACCGTTGTCCGCTCCCCCGCACCGCTCAGGACCAGCCATTCACGACCTCGCCTCCCGGATCCGCCGCCTGCCCGCCTCCTGCGGCCCGGTCCGCCTGATCGGCGTCGACGGGCACGCCGGCTCCGGAAAGTCCACGTTCGCCGGGCGGCTGGCGCGGGCGCTCGGCGGGGCGCCGGTGCTCCACCTGGACGACATCGCCAGCCACGACGAGCTGTTCGACTGGACCGGACGGCTGCTGGAGCAGGTGATCGCGCCCTTCGCGCGCGGCGAGGCGGCGCACTACGCCCCCTACGACTGGCGGACCCGCCGCTTCGGGCCGCCCCGCGTGCTGCCGCCCGCCCCGGTGGTGCTGGTCGAGGGCGTCGGCGCGGGCCGCCGGGCGCTGCGCCCGCACCTGGCCCTGCTGCTGTGGATGGACCTGCCGTGCGCACAGGCGTGGGCGCGGGGACGGGGCCGGGACGGGGAGGAGCAGCGGGAGTTCTGGGAGGGATGGGTCCGCGCGGAGCGCCGCCACTTCGCCGGGGACCCTTCTCGGCCGTTCGCCGATCTCCTGGTACGACAGCGCCAGGAGGGATATGAGGTGCTTCAGGGGCCTGCGTGAACCATTGGACCGGACCAGACTTTCACGCACGGTGACGGTCCGTCCGCAGTGTGCTGAACCTGTGAAGATCGATCTCGGCCAACTTCCCGGAGTGACTCAACTCCGCTTGACCACGGGGCCGTACAGGACTTACGTTCTCAATGTGCGGCGATTCGAAAGCCGCCGGAAGACGCGAAGCCCCCGGTTGTTCCCCCGTGACCGGGGGCTTCGTTCTGCCCTCTCCCCCTCTCGCGGGCGTCGCACGGCATCAGACGCTCACCCTCCGTCACCACGGCGTGTGCGCCCCCTGTGCTCCGCCGCGCCGATCAGCCGCCCGCCGCACCCTTCGGAGCCGACCCGGCCGCGGGTACGATGCCCTCGGTGCGACCCGCGGACGGCTGCTTCGCGCACCTGCAACTCCGGTACGCGACCGAGCGGTTCGACCAAGGCGGCCGGCGGGCGACAGCCCGGCGGCATACCGACGGGGGGCACGGTTTGTGGGGGACGTGATGGACTTCGGCACCCAGGGCCCCAAGGCCCCGGCCGACCTCGCCTGGCTGCGAGGCGTGGACGCCTACACCATGGGCGCCTATCCGCAGGCGGAGGAGGAGTTCCGGGCCGCCGTCCGGATGGATCCCGGGATGGCCGACGCCTGGCTGGGCCTGCACGCGCTCCGCGTGGACACCACGACCGCGCTGCTGCGCATGTTCCGCCACCGCGACCGTTTCGGCGAGCAGCGCACCCGGCACCGCCGCACCCTCAACTCCTGGTACTGGCTGGGCTGGTGGGTGCAGCCGGTGCTGGAGAGCCCGCGCGACCTGCTGCTCGCCCACGCCTCCCACTGGCTGGACGGCCGCCACGTGCCGGAGCTGGACCGGGCGCTGGCGGGGCTGCCGCCGGTGGACACCGACCGCCAGGTCCGCTTCCTGCACGCCTGCCGTGCCTATCTCGTCAAGGACTGGGAGCAGCTCGTCCGGCACACCGACCCGCTGCTCGACGATCCCCTGCTCGGCATCGAGGCCGGCCTGTTCGGCGGCATGGCCCGGGTCCGCCTGGAGATGTACGGGCAGGCCGAGCCGCTGCTGTCGGCGGCCCTGATGCGGTGCCGCAGCGAGCAGCCGCAGCGCAAGGAGCTGCGCTACTGGCTGGCGCGCGCCCACGAGGGCACCGGCCGCAGCGCCGCGGCGCTCCCGCTGTACCGGGCCGTGCACAGCGTCGACCCGGCGTTCATGGACACCTCCGCCCGGCTCGCCGCCATCGCGGAGGGCGACGGGTACGACGAGGCGGCCGAGGCCGCCGGTCTCGCGGCGGTCACGCTCACCGGCGCCGGGCAGGACGGCGCCGACGGCCCCGACGGCCTGGACACGCTCTTCGGCACCGAGGAACGCGACCTGAAGCTGTCCGACCCCGGGCCGCCGCCGGTCGCTCCCCTGCCGTCGGTGACCGGCCCGCCGGTCCGCCTCCGGACCGCCCCGGAGCCTTCCCTGCCGGCCGGGCCGACCGATCCGGCGCTGCTGGAGGAGGCGCTCGCCGAGCTGGAGCGCATGGTGGGCCTGGAGCCGGTGAAACGGCAGGTCAAGGCGTTGTCGGCGCAGCTGAACATGGCACGGCTGCGGGCCGGTCAGGGCCTGCCGGTCCAGCCGCCCAAACGGCACTTCGTCTTCTCCGGCCCCTCCGGCACCGGCAAGACCACGGTCGCCCGCATCCTGGGCCGCGTCTTCTACGCCCTCGGCCTGCTCGGCGGCGACCACCTGGTGGAGGCACAGCGGGCCGACCTGGTCGGCGAGTACCTGGGGCAGACGGCCGTGAAGGCCAACGAGCTGATCGACTCCGCCCTCGGCGGAGTGCTGTTCGTCGACGAGGCGTACGCGCTGTCCAACTCCGGGTACGGCAAGGGCGACGCGTACGGCGACGAGGCGCTGCAGGTGCTGCTGAAGCGGGCGGAGGACAACCGGGACCACCTGGTGGTGATCCTGGCCGGCTACCCGGAGGGCATGGACCGCCTGCTGGCCGCCAACCCCGGGCTGTCCTCCCGCTTCACCACCCGCGTCGACTTCCCCTCGTACCGGCCGGCGGAACTGACCGAGATCGGCAAGGTGCTCGCCGCCGAGAACGGCGACCTGTGGGACGACGAGGCCCTCGACGAGCTGAGCTCGATCGCCGGGCACGTCGTGGAGCAGGGGTGGATCGACGAGCTGGGCAACGGGCGGTTCCTGCGCACGCTGTACGAGAAGAGCTGCGCGTACCGGGACCTGCGGCTGTCGTCCTGTCCCGGCACGCTGACGCGGGAGGACCTGGCGACCCTGCGGCTGCCGGACCTGATGCAGGCCTACGGAGAGGTGCTGTCGGGACGGGGGCCGCAGGATCCGCCGTCGGTGTGACGGACCCCGCGGCCGTACCGCCCGCCGGGGTCAGCGGGCCAGCGCCTCTTCCGGGGCGCCGGTCCGGGGCTCGGTCACCGTCGCCCCCGGCCCCTCGGATGTCTCGGACGTCTCGGGCACCTCGCGGTGCGCCGGGTCCCGTACCTCGCCCACGAGCATCTCCAGGACGTCCTCCAGCGCGACCAGGCCGAGCACCTTGCCGGACGCGTCGGCCACCTGGGCCAGGTGCGTCGCGGCCCGGCGCATGACGGTCAGCGCGTCGTCGAGCGGCAGCTCGGGCCGCAGGGTCGTCATGGGCCGCCACAGCCGCTGCGGCACGGCCCGCTCGGACTCCTCCAGGTCCAGGACGTCCTTCACGTGCAGGTATCCCATGAAGGCGCCGTCGCCCGCGGCGACCGGGAAGCGGGAGTAGCCGGTGCGGGCGGTCAGCTCGACGATCTGCCCGGGGGTGACCGACGGGCTGACCGTGATCAGCGACTCGCGCCCCAGCAGGACGTCCGTCACCGGGCGGGAGCCCAGCTCCAGGGCGTCCTCCAGGCGTTCGGCCTCCTCCGGGTCGAGGAGCCCGGCCTGGCCGGCGTCCTCCACCAGCCGGTTGAGCTGCTCACTGGTGAACACCGCCTCGACCTCGTCCTTGGGCTCGACGCGGAAGAGCCGCAGGATGCCCCGGGCGCAGGCGCCGAGGGCGGCCGTGACCGGCCGGCACAGCCGGGCGAAGGCGACCAGGCCGGGGCTGAGCCACAGCGCTGCCTTCTCCGGGGCGGCCATCGCCAGGTTCTTCGGGACCATCTCGCCGATGACGAGGTGGCAGAAGACCACCACGGCGAGGGCGATGACGTAGCCCAGCGGGTGGATCATGCCGTGCGGCAGGTGGATCCAGGCGAAGACCGGCTCCAGCAGGCGGGCGACGGTCGGCTCGGCGACCGCGCCGAGGGTCAGCGAGCAGACGGTGATGCCGAACTGGGCGGCGGCCATCATCTGCGGCAGCCGCTCCAGCCCGTACAGGACCTGCCGGGCACGGGCGGTGCCGAGCGGTTCGATCTGGCTGCGGCGGACGGAGACGAGCGCGAACTCGGCGCCGACGAAGAATCCGTTGACGAGCACGAGCAGCGCGGCGAAGAGGAGTTGCAGGACGCTCATCGGGCGGCCTCCGGGGTGGGGGCGGGCGCGGGTGCCGTACGCACCAGCCGGACCCGCTCGGCGCGGTAGTGGCCGACCTGGCGGACCGACAGCCGCCAGCCGTCGAGCTCCGCGCGGTCGCCGACGGCCGGGATGCGGCCGAGCAGGTCCGCGACGAGCCCGGCGACGGTCTCGTACGGCCCCTCGGGGGCCCGGAGTCCGATGCGGGCGAGGGCGTCGACGCGGCAGCCGCCGTCCACGTCCCAGGCCGGACGGCCGTCCTCCGGCGGCGCGGGGGCCAGCTCGGGCACCTCGGAGAGGACGTCGTCGTGCTCGTCGCGGACCTCGCCGACGATCTCCTCGACGATGTCCTCCAGGGTGACGACACCGGCCGTGCCGCCGTACTCGTCGACGACGACCGCGATGGGCTGTTCGCTGCGCAGCCGGGCCAGCAGCGGCCGTACCGGCAGGGTCTCGGGGACCAGCAGCGCCGGGCGGGCGATGCGGCCGACGGGGGTGCGCAGCCGTTCGTGGACCGGGACCGCCAGGGCGTCCTTGAGGTGGACCATGCCGACGATCTCGTCGATCTTCTCCCGGTGGACGGGGAAGCGGGACAGGCCGGTGGCGCGGGTCAGGTTGACCACGTCCTCGGCGGTCGCCGACGCCTGGAGGGAGCTGACCTTCACGCGCGGGGTCATGACGTGCTGCGCGGTCAGGTCGCCCAGCGACAGGGTGCGGACGAAGAGGTCGGCGGTGTCCTGTTCCAGGGCGCCGGCCCGGGCGGAGTGCCGGGCCAGGGAGACCAGCTCGCCCGGGGTGCGGGCGGAGGCCAGTTCCTCGGCGGGCTCGATGCCGAGCGCGCGCACGAGCCGGTTGGCGACGGCGTTCAGAGCGGCGATCACCGGGCGGAACAGACGGGCGAAGCCGTGCTGCGGGCCGGCGACGAAGCGCGCGACCTGCAGCGGCCGGGAGACGGCCCAGTTCTTGGGCACCAGTTCGCCGATCACCATCTGCACGGCCGAGGCCAGCAGCATGCCGACGGCCACCGACACGCCGGGCACGGCGCCGCCGGGAAGGCCGATCGCGGTGAACGGGCCGCGCAGCACCTCGGCCAGCGCCGGTTCGGCGAGCATGCCGACGACGAGGGAGGTGAGGGTGATGCCGAGCTGGGTCCCGGAGAGCTGGAACGACAGCTCCTTGAGGGACTCGACGACCCGGCCGGCCCGCCGGTCGCCCTCGGCCGCGGCCTTCTCGGCCTCGGCGCGCTCGACGGTCACCAGGCCGAATTCGGCGGCCACGAAGAATCCGTTGGCGAGAATCAGCAGGAACGCGGCTGCCAGGAGCAGCAGGGGGGTGGTCATGAGGCCGCCGCCTCCGCGTGGGCGCGGACCGCGCGGGTCCGGGCCTCGCTATGTCGGCAGGGGGCGGCGCAGGTACTGCAGGACGATCCGTCCATCGCCGGAGGGGGTCACTCCTCGGGTAGCAGGAACCCCCGTGCACCGGGAGGTGCGACAGGGGCGGAGCCGCGGCGGTCGCGGCTCCGCACCCAGATTAATCAAGACGGGGCGGAATGTGGCAGGGCGGACGGCCCCGGTCCGCCTCCGGGGTCTCCCCGTCGGGGCTCCGGACCGGCGCGGGCCTACGTCCCGGGCTCGGCGGTGGAGCGGGCCTCGGCCAGGGCCCGCAGGGCCTTGGCGTCGGCGATGGCGCGCTGCTTGGCGATGCCCGGCTGGATGCCGAGGGCGGGCAGGCTGGTACCGTCGCTCAGGTCGAGGAAGACCCAGGGGTCACCCGTGCGGAGGTTCACCCGGAGGATCTCCGCCCACTCCAGCCGGCGCGTGCGGGTGAGGTTGACCACGGTGACGCCGGACTCGTCGGCGACGATCCTGGGCCGGGCCAGCAGGAGCAGCACGCTGTCCAGCAGGGCCGCCGTGACGACGAAGCTGAGGCGTTCGGCGGGGCTGAGCCGCTCCAGCAGCAGCGCGACCGCCGTGATGGTCACGAACAGGACGACGGCCGCGGTGAGCAGGACGGCCCGGGTGCGGCCCGGCCGGAAGGTGACGGGCAGGGCGGGCAGGTCCGCCGTGGCATCCGACATGGTGGTGCTCCGGATCGCGTCAGAGGCGGCAGGCGTGGATGGCGGTGGTGAGGATGGCCCGGGCACCGATCTCGTACAGGTCGTCCATGATCCGCTGGGCCTCCTTGGAGGGGACCATCGCGCGGACGGCGACCCAGCCCTCGTTGTGCAGCGGGGAGACGGTCGGGGACTCCAGGCCCGGGGTGAGGGCGACGGCCTTCTCCAGCTGCTCCACGCGGCAGTCGTAGTCCATCATCACGTACGTCCGGGCCACCAGGACGCCCTGGAGGCGGCGCAGGAACTGCTGCACCTTCGCCTCGACGGTGTCGTCGGTCTCCGCGCGGGTGCCGCGGATCACGACCGCCTCGGACTTCATGATCGGCTCGCCGATGACCTCCAGGCCGGCGTTGCGCAGGGAGGTGCCGGTCTCGACGACGTCGGCGATGACCTCGGCGACGCCGAGCTCGATCGCGGTCTCGACGGCGCCGTCGAGGTGGACGACGGAGGCGTCGATGCCGTGGTCGGCGAGGTGCTTGGCGACGATGCCCTCGTAGGAGGTGGCGACCGTCATGCCGCTCAGGTCCTCGACGCCGCTCGCCGTGCCCGGCTTGGTGGCGTAGCGGAAGGTGGAGCGAGCGAAGCCGAGGGGGAGGATCTCCTCGGCGTCGGCGCCGGAGTCGATCAGCAGGTCGCGGCCGGTGATGCCGATGTCGAGGCGGCCGGAGGAGACGTAGATCGCGATGTCGCGGGGGCGGAGGTAGAAGAACTCCACCTCGTTCTCCGGGTCGACGATCCGCAGTTCCTTGGACTCGCGGCGCTGCTGGTAGCCGGCCTCATGCAGCATCTCCGCCGCAGGGCCGGACAGTGAACCCTTGTTGGGGACGGCGATGCGCAGCATGAGGTCGGCTTCCTTTGTGTGAAGGGGTTGTTTCTCTGGACTGAGGGGGATCACAGGTGGGCGTAGACGTCGTCCAGGGAGATCCCGCGGGCGACCATCATCACCTGGACGTGGTACAGCAGCTGCGAGATCTCCTCGGCGGCCGCCTCCTTGCCCTCGTACTCGGCGGCCATCCAGACCTCGGCGGCCTCCTCGACGACCTTCTTGCCGATGGCGTGGACGCCCTTGTCGACCAGCTCGGCGGTGCGGGAGGTGGCGGGGTCGCCGTGGGCGGCCTTCTGCTGGAGCTCGGTGAAGAGCTCCTCGAACGTCTTCTTGGACATGGTGGCGCCCACTCTACGCGGTTGTGCCGGTCGACCTAGCGCCAGGGCTCGGACACGGAACGCAGCGTGGCCGCGGTCGCCACCGCCGCGGTGACGGCCTCGTGGCCCTTGTCCTCGCCGGAGCCCTCCAGGCCGGCCCGGTCCAGGGCCTGCTCCTCGGTGTCGCAGGTGAGCACGCCGAAGCCGACGGGGACGCCGGTGTCGACCGAGACCTGGGTGAGGCCCTGGGTGACGCCCTGGCACACGTAGTCGAAGTGGGGGGTGCCGCCGCGGATGACGACGCCGAGGGCGACGACCGCGTCGTAGCCCCGCGCCGCGCACGCCTTGGCGACCACCGGGAGTTCCCAGCTGCCGGGGACCCGCAGCAGGGTCGGCTCGTCGATGCCCAGGTCGTGCAGGGCGCGCAGGGCGCCGTCCACCAGGCCGTCCATCACCTTCTCGTGCCACTGGGCCGCGATGACGGCGACCCTGAGGTCGCCCACGTTGCGTACGGACAGTTCCGGTGCGCCCTTGCCGCTCACGTTCTCGTCTCTCCTCGCTGTCGTCTCACTGGTTGCCGCAGGTGGACACGGGGGCCGTGTCCAGCCAGGGCAGGTCGTGGCCCATCCGGTCCCGCTTGGTGCGCAGGTAGCGGAGGTTGTGTTCGCCCGCCTGGACGGGCATGGGCTCGCGGCGGACGACCTCGATGCCGTGCCGGGCGAGCGCGTCGCTCTTGTCGGGGTTGTTGGTCAGCAGGCGCACGCTGCGCACGCCGAGGTCGCGGAGCATCCGGGCGCCGGCGCCGTAGTCGCGGGCGTCGGCGGGCAGGCCGAGCTCCAGGTTGGCGTCGAGGGTGTCCCGGCCGCGCTCCTGGAGTTCGTAGGCGCGCAGCTTGGACATCAGGCCGATGCCGCGTCCCTCGTGGCCGCGCAGGTAGACCACCACTCCCCTGCCCTCGGCCTGGATGCGGGCGAGGGAGGCGTCGAGCTGGGGGCCGCAGTCGCAGCGCTGGGAGCCGAAGACGTCGCCGGTGAGGCATTCGGAGTGGACGCGGACGAGGACGTCGGTGCCGTCGCCGATCTCGCCGTGGACGAGGGCGACGTGCTCGACGCCGTCGACGGTGGAGCGGTAGCCGTACGCGGTGAAGGTGCCGTGGGCGGTGGGGAGGTTGACCTCGGCCTCGCGGCGGACGGTGGGTTCGCTGCCGCGGCGGTAGGCGATCAGGTCCTCGATGGAGATGATCGTCAGGCCGTGCTTGCGGGCGAACGGGATCAGCTCGGGCAGGCGCAGCATGCGGCCGTCCTCGCCGGCGATCTCCACGATGGCGCCGGCCGGGCGCAGGCCCGCGAGGCGGGCGAGGTCGACGGCGGCCTCGGTGTGCCCGTCGCGGACGAGGACGCCGCCGGGGCGGGCGCGCAGCGGGAAGACGTGGCCGGGGCGGACCAGGTCGGACGGCTCGGCGGTGCCGGACGCCAGCAGGCGGAGCGTGGTGGCGCGGTCGGCGGCGGAGATGCCGGTGGTGACCCCGTACTCGGCGCGGGCGTCCACGGAGACGGTGAAGGCGGTCTTCATCGACTCGGTGTTGTCCCGCACCATCTGGGGGAGGTCGAGCCGGTCCAGTTCGTCGCCCTCCATGGGGGCGCAGATCAGGCCGCGGCACTCGCTCATCATGAAGGCGACGATCTCCTCGGTCGCCTTCTCGGCGGCGATGACGAGGTCGCCCTCGTTCTCGCGGCCGGCGTCGTCGACGACCACGACGGGGCGGCCGGCGGCGATGTCGGCGATGGCCTGTTCGACGGGGTCGAGCACGAAGTCGTCGATGCCGTCGGTGCCGTACAGGACGGGTGCCGCGCTCATGCGGGCGCTCCTTCCAGGACGGGCTGCGCGGCCCTGCGGGAGCGCAGCCACCAGTCGCGCAGGCCCCACAGGACGAGCGCGCCGTAGAGGACGTAGACGAAGCCGGAGAAGGCGAAGCCGTTGGCGAAGTTCAGCGGGACGCCGACCAGGTCGACCAGCAGCCAGGCGAACCAGAACTCGACCATGCCCTTGGCCTGGGCGTACATGGCGACGACGGTGCCGACGAAGATGTAGGCGTCCGGCCAGGGGTCCCAGGACAGCGTGGGGAAGGCGGTGAACAGCGCGCCGACGGCGAGGGTGCCGAGGGCGGCGGTGCCGAGCAGCGCCCCGCGCTCGCGCCAGGTGGCGAAGCGTACGGCGACGGAGCCGTCCTGGGTCTGCTGCCGGCCGCGGTTCCACTGCCAGAAGCCGTAGGCGGCGACGGCCATGACGACGATCTGCTTGCCCGCGCTGCCGGAGAGGTGGGCGGTGGCGAAGGCCGCGAAGAGGACGAGGCCGGAGACGAACTGGACGGGCCAGCTCCATATCGAGCGGCGCCAGCCGAGGGCGAGGCCGAGCAGGCCGATGACGTTGCCGATCATGTCCGACCACTTGATGTGCTGGCCGAGGAGGACGAACGCCTCCGAGTTGAGCCAGTTCACTTGGTCCCCTCCCGGTCGGCCAGCAGCCGCTCGACGTACTTGGCGATGACGTCGGCCTCCAGGTTCACCGGGTCGCCGGGCTGCTTGCGGCCGAGCGTGGTCAGGGCGAGCGTGGTGGGGATGAGGCTGACGGTGAAGAAGTCGGGGCCGGCCTCGACGACGGTGAGGCTGATGCCGTCGACGGTGACGGAGCCCTTCTCGACGACGTACCGGGCGAGGTCCGCGGGGAGGGAGATCTTGACGATCTCCCAGTGCTCGGACGGGGTGCGCTCCAGGATCGTGCCGGTGCCGTCGACGTGGCCCTGCACGATGTGCCCGCCCAGGCGCGCGCCCACGGCGGTGGGGCGCTCCAGGTTGACCCGGGAGCCGACGGTGAGGGCGCCCAGGCTGGAGCGCTTGAGGGTCTCGGCCATCACGTCGGCGGTGAACTCGTCGCCCTCGTGGTCGACGACCGTGAGGCAGACGCCGTTGACGGCGATGGAGTCGCCGTGCTTCGCGCCGTCGGTGACGACGGGGCCGCGCAGCCGGAAGCGACAGGCGTCGCCGAGGGTCTCGACGGCGGTGACCTCGCCCAGCTCTTCGACGATTCCGGTGAACACTTCCCGGGTCCTCCTGCCTCTTCGGGCACGGACTCCGGGGCTGTCGAGGACGACAGGATGTACGAGCGAGGACACCGGGAGCGACGCCGGACGGACTCGTCCCCCGACGGAAACGAGCCCAGAGGGCGGCGCGCACACACGTGCCCGCTCGCCGCGCACTGCCTCCCATCCGGACTTTAACCGTCGGTCCAGGAATTTCACCTGGTCAACCGGTCACTGGAGGCGACCGGGTCGCGGACTGTAACCGCCGGTTCGGACTTTCACCGACCCCGGAGTGCGCTGCTTCTGGTACAGGGCCAGTGTGCCACGCCCGGTCGGCGTCCATGCGGGGAACGGGTGTGCAGTGGCTCACAGGGGCCCGACGGGAACGCCGCCAGGCGTCCGCCCGGTTCCAACTCGCCCGCGCCCCCTCCCTCTTGACATTGGTCCATACCTATTGACGCTCTGGTCTAGTCCTCTCTAGGGTCTGCGCAACTTCCGTGGAGAGGAACCGACTGTGCCTTCCCCCTCACGCCGCCGGGCGAGACCCGCCCTGTACGCGGCCGCCGCCGCGGCCGCCGGTCTCGTCCTCGCCGGCCTCCCGGCGACCGTCTCGCACGCCGCCGACCAGGAGTCCTGTCGCCCCGACGGCCTCTACAAGACCCCCGGCGCCGACGTCCCGTACTGCTCGGTCTACGACACCGCGGGCCGGGAGAAGATGGGCGCCGACCACCAGCGCCGGGTGATCGGCTACTTCACCGGCTGGCGCACCGGCAAGGACGGCACGCCCGCCTACCTCGCCTCCGACATCCCGTGGGACAAGGTCACCCACCTCAACTACGCCTTCGCGCACGTCGGCGCGGGCAACAAGATCTCCGTCGGCTCGGACGGTCCCGCCAACCCCGCCACCGGCATGACCTGGCCGGGCGTCGCCGGCGCGGAGATGGACCCGGCGCTGCCCTACAAGGGCCACTTCAACCTGCTGAACAAGTTCAAGAAGCAGCACCCGGACGTCAAGACGCTGATCTCGGTGGGCGGCTGGGCGGAGACCGGCGGCTACTTCGACGACAGCGGCAAGCGCGTGAACTCCGGCGGCTTCTACGCGATGGCCACCAACGCCGACGGCTCGGTCAACCAGGCCGGCATCGACACCTTCGCGGACTCGGCGGTCGCCTTCATCCGGAAGTACGGCTTCAACGGCGTCGACATCGACTACGAGTACCCGACGACGATGAAGGACGCGGGCAACCCGCTGGACTGGTCCTTCGCCAACGCCCGCCGGGCCGGTCTGGTCAAGGGCTACGCGGCCCTGATGAAGACCCTGCGGGAGAAGCTGGACCGCGCGGGCGCGGCGGACGGCAGGCACTACCTGCTGTCGGTCGCGGCCCCCTCCTCCGGCTACCTGCTGCGCGGCATGGAGACCTTCCAGGTCCAGAAGTACCTGGACTACGTCAACATCATGTCGTACGACCTGCACGGCGCCTGGAACGAGTACGTCGGCCCGAACGCCTCCCTCTTCGACGACGGCAAGGACGCGGAGCTGGCGGCGGCGAACGTCTACGGCAGCCGGCAGTACGGCGGCATCGGCTACCTCAACACCGACTGGGCCTACCACTACTTCCGCGGCTCGATGCCGGCCGGGCGCATCAACATCGGCCTGCCGTACTACACGCGCGGCCACAAGAACGTCCAGGGCGGCACCGACGGCCTGTGGGGCAAGGCGGCGGCGACCGCCTGCCCGGCCGGCTCCGGCCTGACCAAGTGCGGCGACGGGGCCGTCGGCATCGACAACCTGTGGCACGACAAGGACGACAACGGCAAGGAGTCCCCGGCCGGCTCCAACCCGATGTGGCACGCCAAGAACCTGGAGAAGGGCATCGTCGGGGACTACGTGACCAAGTACGGCTTCCCCGCCGACACCAGGCTCACCGGCACCTACGCCCGCAAGTACGACTCCACGCTGGTCGCGCCGTGGCTGTGGAACGCCGAGAAGAAGGTCTTCCTGTCCACCGAGGACGAGCAGTCGGTGGCCGCCAAGGCCGACTACGTCGTGGACCGGGGCATCGGCGGCACGATGGTGTGGGAGCTGGCGGGCGACTACGGCTGGAACGCGGCCAAGGGACAGTACGAGACGGGCGACACGCTGACCTCGCTGATGTACGAGAAGTTCAAGTCCGCCTCCCCGTACGGGGCGAAGGTCTCGAACAAGCCGCTGCCGGACAAGGCGGTGGACATCGGCGTGGAGTTCGGGGAGTTCAAGCTCGGCGACTCCAACTACCCGATCACGCCCAAGGTGAAGATCACCAACAACACGAGGACGACGCTGCCGGGCGGCACGGAGTTCCAGTTCGACTACTCCACCGCGGCACCGGGCAACGCCTCCGACCAGTCGGGCTTCGGCACGAAGGTGATCAGCAGCGACCACACGGGCTCCAACGTGGGCGGTCTGAAGGGCGACTTCCACCGCGTCTCGCTGAAGCTGCCCGCCTGGCAGACGCTCGCGCCGGGCGCGTCGGTGGAGCTGTCCTTCAACTACTACCTGCCGGTGTCCACGCCGTGGAACTGGACGGTGACCATCGCCGGTACGACGTACGCGCTCGCCGGGGACCTGGCGCGCGGCACGACGGTCGTCGAGCCGGGCTCCGGTTCCACGCCCACGCCGGACCCGACCGGTCCGTCCCCGGCGCCGGGCACGTGCGCCCCGCCCGCGTGGAGCGCGTCGTCGGAGTACGGCGGGGGTGCGACCGTGTCCCACAAGGGGCACTCGTGGAAGGCCAAGTGGTGGACGAAGGGCGAGGAGCCCGGGACCACCGGTGAATGGGGGGTCTGGCAGGACCTCGGCGCCTGCTGACCCCGTGACCGGACCGGCCCGGCGGCGGTGACGACGGCCTTTGCCCGCCGCCGGGCCTTCCAGCGGGGCGGCCCCGGCCGTGCGCGCGCCCGCCGCGCCCGCCGTCGCTTTCGCATGGGAGCGGCGGCGGGCGCGGCGGGGTTCACGGAGCCGCCGGGACGGCGTTCCGCGCGGCGCCGGGCTCCGGGCCGCCCGGCGCGTGACGCGTGCCCCCGGGATCGTCCCGCGCCCTGCCTACTTCCGCGGCGGGGCGAAGAGGTCGTCCTGGGCCCGGTCCCGGGCGGTGAGCAGCGCCCCGCGCAGGACGGCGCCGCCGCCCAGGGTGCCCGGCCGTACATGGGTGGGCAGCGGTGACATGCGGGCGAGGCGGTCCTGGACGCGGGCGGCGAGCGCGTCGCCGCCCGCCCGGCCGATCTCGCCGGCCAGCACCACGCAGCCGGGGTCCAGGACGGAGACGGCGGCGGCGGCGCCGAGGGCGATCCGGTCGGCGAGGGCGTCGAGGAAGCGCGCGGCGGCCGGTTCCGGGTCCTTCGCGTCCGCCGCCCGCCGGACCAACGCCGCCGCCCGCGGCTCGTGCGCGGCCGGCGGCGCCGCCAGCCCGTGCTCCGCCGCCAGGGCGACGATCGCGGACGCGGCGGCGAGGGAGTGGAAGCCGCCGTCGCAGTCGGTGGCCGACGGCAGGCCCGCCGTGCCCGGCACCGGCAGGAACCCGATCTCGCCCGCGCCGCCGGAGGCGCCCCGGCGCAGGGTGCCGTCGAGGACGACGGCGGCGCCGACGCCCAGGCCGAGCCAGAGCAGCACGAACGTGTCCCGGTCCCGGGCGGCCCCCTCGCGCTGTTCGGCGACGGCGGCGAGGTTGGTCTCGTTCTCGACGCTGACGCGCGCCTCGGGGAACCGCTCCTGGAGGGCGGCCACCAGGCGGCGGTGCCAGGCGGGCAGGCCGGTGGAGTCGCGGAGTTCGCCGCTGGCGGGGTCGATGAGCCCGGGCGCCCCGATGCCGACGGTGTGCAGGCGGCCGGCCTCCGCCTCCTTGGCCACGCGCTCGACCAGACCGACCGCCTGCTCGACGGCGGGACCGGTCCCCGTGCCGTCGCCGATCGGCGCGGACGCCTCGGCGAGCACCCGGCCGAGCAGGTCGGAGACGAGCACGGAGACGCCCTCGGTGCGCACGTCGAGCGCGGCCAGGTGCGCCCGGCCGGCGACGATGCCGTACAGCTTCGCGTTCGGTCCCCGGCGCTGCTCGCCGGACTCCCCGACCACCGCGATCAGGCCGGAGGCGGTGAGGCGTTCGACGAGGTCGGCGACGGTGGGCCGGGACAGGCCGGTCAGCTGCTTCAGCTGCCCCGCCGTCAACGGGCCCTCCTGCTGGAGCAGGCGCAGGGCGAGCCGGTCGTTGATGGCCCGGGCGGTGCTCGGGGATGCGGGCATGCCGGGATCCTCCCAGATCGGCGGGGCGCGTGCCGCGCGCCCCCGCCCCTCTATCTATCAGGCAGGGTTCCTGATAGTTTACGCGGCGCAGCGGGGAGCAGACGCACCGGAGGGGCCCCAGAATGAGTGCAGTGATCTACCAGCTACGGGACGTGCGGCGCGCCCGGTACGCGGTGGCGGCCGTGTTCGCGGTGCACGGCGCGGTCACCGGCTCGTTCGCGACGCGCGTGCCGTGGATCCAGGACCACGCCGGGGTCGGCGCCGGACAGCTCGGGCTCGCGCTGGCGTTCCCGGCGCTCGGCGCCTCCGTCGCGATGCCGCTGGCCGGCGGCATCACCCACCGCTTCGGCGCCCGGAGCGCCCTGCGCGGCCTGATGGCGCTGTGGACGCTGTCGCTGGTCCTGCCCTCCCTCGCCCCCAACCTCCTCACCCTCTGCCTGGCCCTGTTCACGTACGGCGCCACGGCGGGCATGGCGGACGTGGCGATGAACGCGCTCGGCGTCGAGGTGGAGAACCGTCTCGGCAAGTCGATCATGTCCGGGCTGCACGGCATGTGGAGCGCGGGCGCCCTGACCGGCTCGGCGGCCGGCACCCTCGCCGCCCACCTGGGCGCGGACGCCCGCCTGCACCACCTCCTGGCCGCCGCCGTCCTGACCGTGCTGGGCGTGACCGCCTGCGCCTGGGTGCTGGACCTCCAGCCCGCCGAAGACGAGGACCCGCCGCCCAGGTTCGCGCTGCCGCCGCGCTCGGCGCTGCTGATCGGCGCCGTCGGCTTCTGCGCCGTGTTCGCCGAGGGTGCGAGCCTGGACTGGTCGGCGGTCTACCTGGAGGACCAGCTGAAGACGTCGGCCGGGCTCGCCGCCGCGTGCACCACGGGCTTCACGCTCACCATGGCCGTGGCCCGGATCGCCGGCGACAAGGTGGTCGACCGGTTCGGGGCCGTGCGCACGGTCCGGGCCGGGGGCGCGCTCGCCGTCTGCGGCGGGCTGCTCATCGTCCTCGCGGGCCATCCGGCGGTGGCGATGGGCGGATTCGCCCTGATGGGCCTCGGCATCGCGGTCGTCGTACCGCTGTGCTTCGCTGCGGCGGGCCGCAGCGGGCCCAACCCCAGCCAGGCCATCGCGGGCGTGGCGACCATCACGTACACCTCGGGGCTGGTCGCGCCGAGCGCGATCGGCACGCTGGCCCAGGCGACCAGCCTGGTGGTGTCGTTCGTCCTGGTGACCGTGTTGTCCTGCGGCCTCGCGGCGTTCGCGGGGGTGCTGCGGGCGGGCGACCGCGACCGCCGGAAGGTCACCCGGCCGGACGCAGCAGTTCCCGGCCCGCGGCCCTGAACTCCTCGCTCCACGGTGCCGGGCGCAGCGTCCCGGCGTCCAGCCGGACCAGCACCCGGGTGCCGTGGGCGTGGGTGAGCGCGCCGTCCGCCGAGCAGAAGCGGAAGCCGTACGTCAGGCCGGTGGTGCCGAGCCGCTCCAGCCACAGGTGGACGGCGTGGTCACCCGGCCGGGTGACCGGCGCGTCGTAGGTGATCCGCAGCTCCTTGACCGCGTTGCACGCGTCCCCGGCCGCCGCCCAGTCGCCCTCGAAGCGCAGGCCGAGCAGGTCCCGCCACAGCTTTGCCCACGCCCGCTCGACCAGCACCGGGTAGCGGGCGTTGTGCAGCAGTCCGAGGGCGTCCAGGTCGTCGAAGTGGACGGTGACGGGGACGAGCCGGCCGTAGGAGAGGGCGGGCGCGGCGAGGGCTTCGGCGGTCACGGGTGGTGCTCCTGGCGCGTATGAGATGAGTGCTGTGTACATCCGTGGGAGGCGTCCTCATCCTAAGCAGCCGCTCAGATGTGCGAAGCATCCCCCGCGAGCCCTGACAATGGGACCGGATCTGCACAAACGACGAAAGCGACACCCCCATGGATCTCGGCGTCCGCTGGAAACTGCACGGCGACGGACGCACGCCCGCGCCCGGAGCGGTGGTCCGCCCCGACGAACGGCTCTCCTGGCCGCGCACGGCCGGGCTGGGCGCCCAGCACGTGGTGGCCATGTTCGGGGCGTCCTTCGTCGCCCCGGTCCTGATGGGCCTGGACCCCAACCTGGCGATCATGATGTCGGGTGTCGCGACCGTCGTCTTCCTGCTCGCCACGCGCGGCCGGGTCCCCAGCTACCTGGGCTGTTCGCTCTCCTTCGTGGGGGTCGCCGCGGTGATCCGCGCGCAGGGCGGCAGCAGCGCCACGGTCACCGGCGCGGTCCTCGCCGTCGCCGCGGCGCTGTTCCTGGTGGGGCTGGCCGTGCAGCGGTTCGGGGCGCGGATCATCCACGCCGCGATGCCGCCGATCGTCACCGGCGCGGTCGTCATGCTGATCGGCTTCAACCTCGCGCCGGTCACCGCCTCCACCTACTGGCCGCAGGACCAGTGGACCGCCCTGCTGGTGATGCTGTTCACCGGTCTGGCCGTGGTCTGCCTGCGGGGTTTCTGGTCCCGCATCGCGATCTTCCTCGGCCTGGTGTTCGGGTACGGCATCTCCTGGGTCTTCGACCGGATCTTCGGCCGCATCCACTCGGTCGACGGCAGCGGCAAGGTCACCGACCACTGGCGGCTGGACTTCTCCGCCGTCGGCCAGGCCGACTGGATCGGCCTGCCCTCCTTCCACGGACCGTCCTTCCAGTGGTCGGCGATCCTCGTCGCCCTGCCCGTGGTGATCGCGCTGGTCGCCGAGAACGCCGGGCACGTCAAGGCGGTCGGCGAGATGACCGGCGACCCGCTCGACGACAAGCTCGGCACGGCGATCTCCGCCGACGGCGTCGGCTCGATGCTGTCCACCGCGGTCGGCGGTCCGCCCACCACCACCTACTCCGAGAACATCGGCGTGATGGCCGCGACCCGCGTCTACTCGACCGCCGCGTACTGGGCCGCTGCCGGCTTCGCCCTGCTGTTCGGCCTGTGCCCGAAGTTCGGCGCGGTCGTCGCCGCGATCCCGGGCGCCGTCCTCGGCGGCATCACCGTCATCCTGTACGGCATGATCGGCCTGCTCGGCGCGCAGATCTGGATCAACGCCAAGGTGGACCTGCGCAACCCGCTGAACCTGGTCCCGGCCGCCGCGGGCATCATCATCGGCGTCGGCAACGTCAGCCTGAAGTTCACCGACAACTTCTCCCTCAGCGGCATCGCGCTGGGCACCCTCGTCGTCATCACCGGCTACCACGCGCTGCGCGCCTTCGCCCCCGCGCACCTCAAGACGCAGGAGCCGCTGCTGGACGAGGGGACGTCCTCGTACGACGCGGAGGCCGGCGCGCAGGCAGACGCGCAGGCAGACGCGGAAACCGGCGCACAGGCCGGCCCGCGGACCGGCCCGGAGGCCGACGGCGGCTCTCAGCGCGCCAGGTCGTAGGCGTACGACGCCGTGAACGTCCCCGGCCTGCCCCGGCACCCGTCGGACTCCCCCGGCAGCTTCACCCACAGGTAGGCGTCGATCCGGTCCTCCCCGGTGCTCAGGGTCGGGGTGCGGCCCAGCCGGCGGCCGTCCGGGTCGCACCACCGGCCGTCGGCCGGGGCGCCGTTGCCGTTGCGGCTGGTGTCGACGACGGCGCCCAGGCTCTCCGGTCCGCCGAGGGCGTCGAGGACCGCCCGGTCGTAGGCGATCTCGTCGGCCGTGGTGTGGAAGTTGGAGACGTTGCTGAAGATCCCGTCGGAGGAGGCGGGCGAGGCGGCCCCGGCCTGCCGGAGCCACCCGGCCTGCCGGGCTGGCGCGTGCCAGCCGGAGTGCCCGGCGTCGTAGTAGACCCGCGCACGCGGGTTGGCCTCCTTCAGGACGCGGCCGGCGCGGGCCAGGGAGGCGAAGCGGTCGGCGCGCTCGGCGCCGGAGAGGCAGTCGGCCTGCGCGACCGAGTCGGGCTCCAGGATCACGATGACCTCGCCGGAGCCGAGCCCGGCGGCGAAGCGGTCGATCCAGTCGTCGTAGGCGGCGAGGTCCGGGGCCCCGCCCTGGGAGTGCCCGCCGCAGTCGCGGCCGGGTATCGCGTACGGCACGAGGACCGGGACCCGGCCCTGCGCGGCCCCGCCCGAGGTGACCTCGCGGACCCGGGCGGTGAGGGTGTCCGGGGTGAAGTCGGCGAACCACACGGCCGCCGGGTGGCCGGCGATGCGGGACGCGATGACCGGCCGGCGCGGGTCGTCGGGGTGGGCCCGTACCCAGTCGAGCACCTGGGAGTCGGGGTGGCGGTAGAGCCGGGGGCCGGCCGCGGTGGTCCGCTGTCCGCCCGCCGTCCGCGCCGGCGAGGGGGCCGGGGCCGTCTCCGTCCGCTGCCGCGCCGTGGGGGACGGCGAGGCGGGCCCCGTCGTGACCGCCGGGGACGGCGTGTCCGTCGGGGACGGCGCGGGCGGCTCGACGGGCGGCGGCTCCGGGCGCGGAGCCTGCGTCACCCGGGGCCGGGCCTCGTCCGCGCCGCGGTCCCCGCCGAGCGCGGACATCGTCCCGGCCACGGTGCCGACCGCGACGACGACCGAGGCCGCCGCGACCATCGCGCTGCGGCGGGCGGCCCGCCTGCGCGCGGCCCGGCGCGCGGCGAGCCGCCGGGTACGGAGCCCGGACACGGCGAAGTCCCCCCTCCCCCTGCGCGGCGGCCGTGTTCCCCCGTTCCGGGGAAGCTCCCGGGCCGCCGGCACTCCGGCCAGACTAAAGCTGCCACGCTGCCCCCATGGCGCACTGCGAGCAAGTCATCTCCGCCGCCGGCACGGTGGACACCGTCATCTCCCGAATGCGCTCCCTCGGCGCGGCCCTGCCCGCGCGGGACGGGGTCGCGGTCTTCAACCGCGTCTACCTCGCCGTCACCGAGGCGGTCGACCGGCACATCGACGCCGGGGGTTTCCCCGACGCCCGCGCCGCGATCGCGCTGGATGTGCGGTTCGCCGAGCGGTATCTGGCCGCCGTGGAGACGGCCGCGGCCGAGCGCCGCCCGCCGGCCTGCTGGCGGCCCCTGTTCCAGTTCCGCCGCCATCCCGGCGTACGTCCGCTGCAGTTCGCGCTGGCGGGCATCAACGCGCACATCGGGCACGATCTGGCGCTCGCCGTGGTGGACACCTGCCGTACGCTCGACTGCGAACCCGTCGACCTGGAGGACGAGTTCGACCGCGTGGGCGACCTCCTCGTGTCGCTGGAGGAGCGCATCCGCGAAGATCTGATGCCGGGCCCCGACCTCCTCCAGATCGCCGACCCGCTCACGCATCTGCTCGGCGCGTGGAGCCTGGAGCGGGCCCGCGACGCCGCCTGGACGGCGGCCCGGGCGCTGTGGGCGCTGCGCCGGCTGCCGGACGTGGCCGGGGAGTTCGCCGAGCGGCTGGACACCGCGGTGGGCTTCGCGGGACGCATGCTGCTCACGCCGCTGCCCGGCTGATCCCGGCCGTCTCCGCCGCCGCCCGGGGAACTCCCGTACCAGCGCGGTACGTTGACGCCTCGGGCACCCGACGGCGAAGGAGCACACAGGTATGGCCACCCGGCTCGGACTCGGTCTTCCGCAGATGCGCCAGTACGACCTCGGCAAGGACGTCCCCGACGTGGCCCGCGCCGCCGAGCGCACCGGCTACGAGAGCCTGTGGGTCCTCGAGCGGGCCCTGTTCCCCGAGCCCGCCACCCAGGGGCTGTACGGCATCGAGGGCCTGCCCTGGCCCGACACGTACCGGAACGTGGCCGACCCGCTGGTCACGCTGACGCTGGCCGCCGCGGCCACCGAGCGGGCCCGGCTGGGCACCAGCGTGCTGGTCGCCCCGCTGCACGTGCCGTTCCAGCTCGCCAAGGCGCTGGCCTCGCTGGACGCGGCGAGCGGCGGCCGGGTGATCGCGGGCTTCGGCACCGGCTGGTCCCTCGACGAGTACGCGGCGTCGTCGGTGCGGCCGTTCGAGGAGCGCGGCCGGGTGCTGGACGAGCTGATCGAGGTGTGCCGGGCGGTGTGGGGCCCGGACCCGGTGGTGTACGACGGGCGGCTGACGAAGATCGCCTCCGCCGTGGTCGGCCCGAAGCCCGCCCGGCCCATTCCGGTCATGCTGGCCGCGAGCAGCCCCCGGGCCCGCCGCCGGCTCGTCGACCACGCCGACGGCTGGCTGCCGGTGGGCATGGGCGTCGAGGCGCTGGCCGCGCAGTGGCGCGCACTGCGGGAGCTGGCGGCCGAGCGCGGCCGGACGGAGCCGATCCGGACGGTGCTGCGGATCAACGCGCAGTATCAGGCGAAGGCGTACGACGGCCAGGGGCGCCGGCCGTTCCAGGGCAGCGCCGGCCAGATCGTGGAGGATCTGGCCGCCCACGCCGAGATCGGGTTCGACGAGATCCTCCTCGACCTCCAGAGCCCGCTGCGGGACGCCGAGGAGCTGAAGGACGTCGCCGCCGAGGTGTACGAGAAGGCGCGGGCGGCCGGGATCTGAGCCGGGCGCCACGGGATGACGGCCCCGTGGCGCCGCCGGGGCTCTCAGTCCTCCGGGAGCTCGACGGGCGCGATCTCGTCGTACACGTCGCCGGGGCCGGGGTTGGCCGGGTCCGTCTCCCCGCCGAAGTGGTGCATGACGCCCCAGACCGCGTTCAGCGCGGTCTGGATCGCGCCCTCGGCCCAGCCGGCCGTCCAGGAGATGTCGTCGCCGGCGAGGAAGATGCCCCGCTTGTCCTCGGGCAGCCGGTCCTGCATGAAGTGGGTGAACAGGCGCCGCTGGTAGCGGTAGTGGCCGGGCAGGTTGGCCTTGAACGCGCCCATGAAGTAGGGCTCGTTCTCCCAGGAGACGGTCACCGGGTTGCCGATGATGTGCTTCCTGATGTCGACCTTCGGGTAGATCTCGCCGAGCGACTTCAGCATGACCTCCATCCGCTCGTTCGCGGACAGCGGCAGCCACTTCAGGCTGTCGTCGCACCAGGTGTAGGACAGGCAGATGACGGCCGGCTTGTCGGGGCCGTTGTCGAGCAGGTAGGTGCCGCGGGTCATGCGGTCGGTGAGCGTCATCGACATGACGTCCCGGCCGGTCGGGTTTCCCCTGTCGTCGACGGCCTTGTCCAGCCAGAAGGGGCGGTCCACGGGCACGAAGAGCTTGGAGCTCTCCATGTAGTGGGTGCGCTCGATGGCGGTCCAGTGGTCGATCGGGAAGAGCGCGTCGTCGCAGGCGATCTTCGACAGCAGCATCCAGGACTGGGCGGTGAAGATCGCCGCCCGGTAGGTGCGGATGTCGCCGTTCGCGTCGGTCACCGTGATGTGGTTGCCGGCGGTGCGGTGGAGGCGGGTGACGGCCGGGCGGGGCTCGCCGTTCACGTGCAGGGACTTCAGCGAGGTGCCGTACGGCCAGTGGACGATCTTCTCCGGCTCGCGCTCCCACAGGCGCAGCGGCAGCTGCTGGGAGCCGCCGACGATGCCGCGGTGGTGGTCGTCGGCCTCGGTGTAGACGACCCGCAGGATCTCCAGGATGGAGTTGGGGAAGTCGGTGTCCCAGCCGCCGGTGCCGAAGCCGACCTGGCCGAAGATCTCGCGGTGCCGGAAGGACTTGAACGCCTCCGACTCGCAGAGAAAGCCGTAGAAGGTCTGGTTGTCCAGCTTCTCCACCAGCCGGGACCAGATCTCGCGGATGCGCGGCACGTCCCGCTCGCGCAGGGCGCGGTTCATGTCGGAGAAGTCGGCGCCCTCCTCCAGGCACCTGTTCCAGGCGTCGGCGACGTCCCGGTAGACCTGCGGCAGGTCGTCGAGGGTCTCGGCGTAGTGGGTCTCGCCCTTGAGGTCGACGACGGTCGACGGGGTCGCCTCGGCCAGCGGGTTGGGGAACGGCCGGGTTTCCAGGCCCACCAGGTCGATGTAGTGCTGGAGGGCGGTGGAGGACGGCGGGAAGCGCATCGCGCCCATCTCGGCGGTCAGCGACGGGTCGCAGCCCTCGAAGCCGACGGTGCGCAGCCGGCCGCCGATCTGGTCGGCCTCGTAGACGACGGGCTTGAGGCCCATCTTCATCAGCTCGTAGGCGGCGACAATGCCGGACAGGCCACCGCCGATGACGGCGACCTCGGTGCCGTGCTCGGTGGCCGGGATCTGGCCCAGGCCCGCCGGGTGGGCGAGGAAGTCGTCGTAGGCGTAGGGGAAGTCCGGGCCGAACATGGTGATCGGCGGCTGCTGCTCGTCGGTGTGCTCGACGGCGTTGGGCACCGTGGACGTCATGGGGTACGGACTCCTTGCGCGAAAAGCTGAGGGGGAGGAGGGAAGACTGGGGAGGGGCGGCTCAGGTGAGGGAGCCGTAGAGGCCCGGGCGGCGGTCCCGCAGGTACGGGTTGGCCTCGCGGGAGGCGGCGAGGAAGGCGGGGTCGGCGTCGGCGACGACCAGTTCCTCGGCGCGGCCGGCCCGGGTGCGGGCGATGCCGTCGGGCCCGGCGAGGACGGACAGCCCGACGAACTCGAACTCCTCCTCGGGGCCGACCCGGTTGACGTACGCCACGTACATCTGGTTCTCGAAGGCCCGCACCGGCACCAGCGACTCGGCGACGAACTGGAACGGGTGCATCTGCGCGGTCGGCACCAGCAGCAGGTCGGTCCCGGCCAGGGCGTGGGCGCGGACGTTCTCCGGGAACTCCACGTCGTAGCAGATCATCAGGCCGACGGTCAGACCGCCCAGCTCGGCCTGGACGACCGGCCGGTCGCCCGGCGTGAAGTGGTCGCGCTCGAAGCAGCCGAAGAGGTGGGTCTTGCGGTAGTTGGCCAGGCGGGTGCCGTCGGCGGAGATCAGCTGGGCGGAGTTGTAGACGGTCCCGCCGTCCCGCTCGGGGTAGCCGTAGGCGATCGCGAGGCCGTGGCGCGTGGCGATCTCCGCGACCGCGTCGGCGGCGTCGCCGTCGGCGGGCTCGGCGAGCCGGGCGATGCCGTCGCCGATCGCGTACCCGGTCAGGAACATCTCCGGAGCGGCGAGCAGCCCGGCGCCCGCGGCGGCGGCGCGGCCCGCGGCCTCGTCGAGGACCTTGAGGTTCTCGACGGTGGAGCCGGGTCGGCCGGAGCTCTGGAGCAGGGCGGTGCGCATGCGTGTTCCTCACCGGGTGGGCGGGGGGTCGGGGGGCCAGATAGACGGTACGGTCGGCGGGTTCGGCCGGACAAGGAGGAGCCGTTGCGCTCCGGTGAGCGGATCGTTGCGTCCGCCGCCGCCTTGGCGGCGATTCGTTGCGCCGGGGCCGAAGGCCGGTCCGCCCCGGGGTGCGGGTGTCCCGCCGGCTCTCCCGCCGGGTGGTGAAGGCGAGGGCCCGTCCCTGGTACGCATGCGGCGGGCCGGCCGTGACCATCCGTCCCACCTGCGGAAAGGGCTGCCGTGCCCCACCGCGCGACGGCCGCCCCGCCCGGCGCCGAGGGCGGGGGCGGGGGCACCGAGGTCGGGCACACGGGCATCGAGGACGGGGCGCGGGCGCCGAGAACGGGCACGCGGGCATCGAGGACGGGGCGCGGGCGCCGAGAACGGGCACGCGGGCGTCGAGGACGGAACGTGGACGCCGAGAGCGAGGCTCGGACACCGAGGACAGGCACGCGGGCGTCGAGGACGGAACGTGGACGCCGAGAGCGAGGCTCGGACACCGAGGACAGGCACGCGGACACCGAGAACGGAGGCGCCGGCGCCGAGAGCGGGCACGCGGACACCGCGGGCAGGCACGCAGGCGCCGAGAGCAAGCACACGGACACCGAGAGCGGGCGCGAGACGCGCGGTGCCGGGCACCACCACCGCAGCCGGGCCGGGACCGGCGGCCACCCCGCTCCGGGCGTCGCTCCGGATGTCACCCCGGGCGTCACGAAGGCGCCGAGTCCCGGGGCCGGGCGGCGGCCTGCGAACGGGCCCTGGCCGCGCCCGCCGCCAGCACCGCGGCCGTCACCAGGTAGGGCACCGCCGCCCACGCGAACGCGGTGCCGTGCCCGGCCGCCGTGCCGGTCGCCGCGTACGCGCCGAAGGCGGTGACCGTGGCCAGTTCGGTGCCCAGGCCCGCGACCGAGGTCAGGGTCGCGCGGCCGGTGGCGTCGATACGCCGCTGGAGGCGGGCGTCCGCCACCACGGTCGCCAGCTGGAACCCGCCGAAGGCGAGCGCGACGAGCAGGAGACCCGCCGGTGTGCCCGCCGCGCCGCCCGCGGCCAGGGCCGGCCCGGCGACCGCCAGCAGGACGGCGAACCCGCCCGTGCCCAGGCGCTCGGCGGCGCCCGCCAGCAGGCCGCCGGCCATGGCACCGGCCCAGACCACCAGGAGCAGCCAGGGGACGGTGTCCGGCGCCACGCCGGTCTCGCGGACCAGCAGCGGGGTGTACTCGTCCAGCGCGCCCCATACCGCGGACACGGCCGGGACCAGCAGCAGCGCGCCGCGCACCGACCGGTCGGCGCGGGCCTCGGCGAGTCCGGCGCGCAGGGTGCCCGTCCAGCCGCCGCTGCCGGCGACCGGCCGGCGGTGTTCCGGGAACCGGGTCGCCGTGGCCGCCGTCAGCAGGCAGACCAGCACGCTCGCCGCGCCGACGGCCGCGTAGCCGCCCCAGGCCAGGACCGGACCGGCGAGGCCCATCGCCGCCACCACGGCCACCAGCCCGGCCGTACGGGCGCGGCCCATGACCCGGGCGTACCGCCCGGCGGCGCCGAGCCGGTCCAGTTCGTCGTACACCAGCGCCTGCAGCGCGCCGGAACCGAGTGCTCCGCCCGCGCCCCACAGGACGAAGCCGAGCGCGAACGCGCCGTACGACGGCACGAGCACCCACAGGGCGAAGCCGGCGGCGGTGAGCAGCGGGTCGAGCCACAGCAGCCGGCGCCGGGAGACGGCGTCGGCCCAGGCACCAGAGGGGACCTCCAGCAGGACGTTGGTGGCGGACCAGAGGGCGAAGAGGGAGGAGATCTGCCAGACCGACAGGCCGGTGTCGGCGAACAGCAGCGCGTACACCGGGTAGAGCAGGACCAGTTCGTCCAGGAACGCGTAGCCGTACAGCGTGGTCGTCAGCCGGCGGACGCCGGCGGCGGGCACGCGCGCGGGTGAGGATGAGTGAGTCATGGGGCCTTCCCGAGAGGCGGTACGGACACCTGTGGTCGCGGTGTCCGAGGCGGCCCTCGGGAGGCGTGCCGGTGGGATCAATGTCGCCAGGTCATGACATCGATGCTAGAGCGGCCGGGCGAATCGCCGCAGCGGAACGGACGAGCCCGGCCGGCCGCCACGGCGGCGGCGGGACGGACGGAACCGGCCGCCGGTCCCGCGCGCTACGCGGGCGACCCCGACGAGTAGCGGCGCAGCAGCGGCGACAGCACCAGGACGGACTTGGTCCGCTCCACGAACGGCTCCCCGGCGATCCGCTCCAGGACCCGTTCGAAGTGCCGCATGTCGGAGGCGAAGACCTGGGCGATCGCGTCCGCGTCCCCGGTGACGGTGGACGCGGCCACGACCTCCTGGTAGCGCTCCAGACCCCGCTGGATGGTCTCCGGCGAGGTGTTGCGGCGGCAGTAGATCTCGACGAACCCCTCGGTCTCCCAGCCGAGGGCACAGGGGTCGACCCGGACGGTGAAGCCGGTGATGGCGCCGGTGGCGCGCAGCCGGTCCACGCGCCGTTTCACGGCGGGCGCGGACAGGCCGACCAGCTGCCCGATGTCCGCGTAGGAGCGGCGGGCGTCCTCGGCGAGGGCGTGCACGATGCGTTCGTCGAGATCGTTCAGCACTGCGGGTGGTTCACTTCGCTTCTGATGGTGCCAGTCGGGAGCGGCGGTAGCCGTATACGAAGTAGAACACGAGCCCGACGGCCATCCAGACACCGAAGACCACCCAGGTGATGGTGGACAGGCTGCCCATCATCCACACGCAGAAGGCGAAGCCCAGCACCGGCAGCACCGGGGAGAGCGGGACGCGGAAGGTGCGGGGCATGTCCGGGCGGGTCCGGCGCAGCACCACGACGGCCACGTTGACCAGGGCGAACGCGAACAGGGTGCCGATGCTGGTGGCGTCGGCGAGCTGGCCGAGCGGGATCGCGGCGGCCAGGACGCCGCAGAAGAGGGAGACGATCAGGGTGTTGGCCCGGGGCGCGCCGGTCTTCGGGTGGACCTTGGAGAACACCTTGGGCACGAGCCCGTCGCGGGACATGGCGAACAGCACGCGGGTCTGGCCGTACAGCACGGTCAGGACGACGCTGGCGATGGCGATGACGGCACCGAAGGCGAGCAGGGTGCCCCAGAAGGTCTGCCCGGTCACCTCGTTCATGATCTGGGCGAGCGCGGCCTCGGTGCCGTCGAACGCCTTCCAGGGCTTGGCGCCGATGGCGACGGCGGCGACGAGGACGTACAGCGCCGTGACGATGACCAGCGACAGCATGATGGCGCGGGGCAGGTCGCGCTGGGCGTTCCTGGCCTCCTCACCGGCGGTGGAGGCGGCGTCGAAGCCGATGTACGAGAAGAAGAGCGTCGCCCCGGCCGCGCTGACGCCGGCCATGCCGAGCGGCATGAAGTTCTCGTAGTTGCCGGAGCGGAAGCCCATCAGGCCGACGGCGCAGAACAGCACCAGCGCGGCGATCTTGACGACGACCATGACGGTGTTGGCGCGGGCGGACTCGCGGGCGCCGCCCAGCAGGAACACCATCGCGAGCAGGACGACGATCAGCGCCGGCAGGTTGAAGATGCCGCCGTCGCCGGGCGGCGCGGACAGCGCGGCCGGGATGGTCACGCCGATCGTCCCGTCGAGCAGTTCGTTGAGGTACTCGCCCCAGCCGACGGCGACCGCCGCGACCGAGACGCCGTACTCCAGGACCAGGCACCAGCCGCAGACCCAGGCGACCAGTTCGCCCATCGTTGCGTACGCGTACGAGTACGAGGAGCCGGCGACCGGGATGCTGCCCGCCAGCTCGGCGTAGGACAGGGCGGAGAAGAGCGCCGTGAAGCCGGCGATGACGAAGGAGAGGGTGACCGCCGGCCCGGCCTTGGGGACGGCCTCGCCGAGGACGACGAAGATGCCGGTGCCGAGGGTGGCACCAATGCTGATCATGGTCAGCTGCCACAGGCCGAGGGAACGGCGCAGGGTGCCTCCCTCGCCCTGGCCGCCCTCCGCGACCAGGCGTTCCACGGGCTTGCGACGCATCAGGCGCGCTGCTACCCCCGGTGAGGAGGGGGTGGTCTGAGAGCGAGGGGGCGGGGATGCGCCATGGTCGAGCACGCGCTGACTCCTTTGTCGCTGCCGGTCACTGCCGGTTTCGAGCGGCGGGTGGGTGCTGAGGCAGCGGGGACCGATGGAGCCCCGGCGAAGGCCGGGACCCATCGAGCGGGGTCCCCGCCACGCCACGTACAGCGCAGAACACTACGAGGGCGGAGTTGCCCCTGTAATGCAGCAACCTTGCGCGTCTCCGCACGATCGTTGCGTTCACCGGGCCGGGGCGTGCGTTCGTTGCGCGGAGGCTGCCGACCGTTGCGCGACGCCGCTGGTCAGCACCGCTCCGGCTCGCCCGCGAGCACCCGCGTCCCGGCGGCGCCCGACGCGTCGAACCCGGTCGCGCGGGCCTCGCGGACGGTGAGCCGACGGCCGCAGTCGGCCTCACCGTCGGCCTCACCGGGGCGAGGAGTCACGGCGGCCCGGTCCGGTCGAGTTCCCTCACCGGGAAGGTGCACGGGTCGGTGACGTGGCGGACCGTCCCGTCGGTGTCCTCGTACGACCAGCGGTCCAGGTAATCGAGCAGCGGCCGGTATCCGAGCCGGGCGTACAGGGCGGCCGCGCGTGGGTTGCCGGCCGCGACGCCGAGGCCGACGGCGGTGCGGCCCCGCCGCGCGGCGCGTTCCTCGGCGGCGCGGACCAGCGCGCTTCCGATGCCCCGGGAGCGCAGGCGGGCGGGGTGGACGGCGAGCGCGTTGATCTCCGGGCAGCCGGGGCGGGCGGCCCGTACGTCCGGATCGTCGCAGCCGCCCCGGCGCACCTCGGCGTGGCCGACGGGCCGGCCGTCCAGCCAGGCGACGAGGCAGGTGCTCTCACCCGCCTCCTGGCGCGCGAAGCGCCGAGCGTGGCAGGAGACGGCCCCCGGGGAGCCGATGTGCCGGTCGGGCAGGGCCACGTCGGTGGTCCGGCAGACGGAGATGTCCATGCGGTCGACGGCCCGGCGGTCGGTGGGATCCATGCCGTCGACGGTAGAGGCCCGGGCACGCCGACGGCCCCCGGTTTTCACCGGGGGCCGTACGGTACCGCGACCGCGGCGGGCGGGGCGGATCAGTTCCAGCTGGCGTGCAGCGGCTTGCCCTCGGCGTAGCCGGCGGCGCTCTGGACGCCGACGATGGCCTTCTCGGCGAACTCCTCCAGGGAGGCGGCACCGGCGTAGGTGCAGGAGGAGCGGACGCCCGCGATGATCGAGTCGATCAGGTCCTCGACGCCCGGGCGGGCCGGGTCGAGGAACATGCGGGAGGTGGAGATGCCCTCCTCGAACAGCGCCTTGCGGGCGCGGTCGTACGCCGACTCCTCCGAGGTGCGGTTGCGCACCGCGCGCGCGGAGGCCATGCCGAACGACTCCTTGTACAGCCGGCCGTTCGCGTCCTCGTGCAGGTCGCCCGGCGACTCGTAGGTGCCCGCGAACCAGGAGCCGATCATCACGTTGGACGCGCCGGCCGCGAGGGCCATGGCCACGTCGCGCGGGTGGCGGACGCCGCCGTCGGCCCACACGTGCTTGCCGTACTTCCTCGCCTCGGCGGCGCACTCCAGGACGGCGGAGAACTGCGGCCGGCCGACGCCGGTCATCATCCGGGTGGTGCACATGGCGCCGGGGCCCACGCCGACCTTGACGATGTCGGCGCCCGCCTCGATCAGGTCGCGCACGCCCGCGGCGGCGACGACGTTGCCCGCGACGATCGGGACCTGCGGGTCGAGGTCGCGCACCAGCTTCAGGGCGCTGATCATCGACTCCTGGTGGCCGTGCGCGGTGTCGATGACGAGGGTGTCCACGCCCGCGTCCAGCAGCTGCTGGGCCTTGCCCGCCACGTCGCCGTTGATGCCGACGGCCGCGGCGATGCGCAGGCGGCCCCGGGCGTCGGTGGCCGGCGTGTACAGCGTGGCGCGCAGGGCGCCCTTGCGGGTCAGGATGCCGGCGAGCCTGCCCTCGGAGTCCACGGCGGGCGCGTAGCGGCGGTTGGCGGCGTCGAGGGTGTTGAACGCCTCGCGCGGGTCCATGTCCGCGTCGATCAGCAGCAGGTCGCGGGACATGACCACTTCGAGCTGGGTGAAGCGGTCGACGCCGGACAGGTCGGTGTCGGTGACCACGCCGATCGGCTTGTGGTTCTCGTCGACGACGACACCGGCGTTGTGCGCCCGCTTGGGCAGCAGCGAGAGGGCGTCGGCGACCGTCTGGTGCGGGGCCAGCACGATCGGCGTGTCGAGGACGAGGTGGCGGCTCTTCACCCAGGAGACGACGTCGGTGACGACGTCGATCGGGATGTCCTGCGGGATGACGACCAGGCCGCCGCGCCGGGCCACGGTCTCGGCCATGCGGCGCCCCGCGATGGCGGTCATGTTGGCGACGACGAGCGGGATGGTGGTGCCCGTGCCGTCCGGAGAGCTGAGGTCAACACCCTGCCGCGAGCCGACGGCGGAGCGGCTCGGCACCATGAAGACGTCGTCGTACGTCAGGTCGTACGAGGGCTGGATGTCATTGAGGAAACGCACGTGCTGCACATCCCGGTGGTTCAGAGGTGGCCCCCGGACAGGTCAGCCAGGGGGAAAGAGCACGTACTTCATTCTCCCATGCGGGGCGACCCGACAGGCCCCGGCGGAACATCCAGACCGGCCGGCACACCTCTTGGAGGAACCTCCGAGAACCGGCGTCACCCGAGCGACACGAAGAGCCCCGCGGCACGGTCCGTCGCCTCCGCGAAGACCTCCTCGGCGACCTCCCACTCCTCCGGCCGCTCCCGCGCGTACTCCCCCCAGCCCCGCACGACGACCAGCAGTCCCCGCTCCACGGCCTGCTCGGGCCACAGGGAGTGGTCGGCCAGGACGTCGGCGAGGGCGTCCCAGTTGCGGCCGAACCACTCGGGCAGGTCCAGGGCGCGGGCGCAGCGGTCCATCAGGCCGGCCTTGTCCGTGACCCCGTCGAGGTCGATCGTGACCACGATCCGGCCCGCCGGGTCCTGCGCCTGCGTCATCTCGGTACCGCCTTGAAGGAGTCGTGGGGATCGTCGGTGGGGCGCGCCGCGCGGGCCCCGGCGGGCGGCCGGAGCAGGTGCGGAGCGGGTGCAGAGCGGGTGCGGCAGGCGGTACAGCGGGTCCCTGGCCCTGAGGACCAGGAGCGCCGGGAGGCCGTGCGGGACGCACCGCGGCGGCATGCCGCCGGCGCCGCCGCGGCCGCCCCGCACGGCCTTCCGTCACGCCCCGTCCGGGTCGGCCCGGTTCAGCGCCGGCCGCGGCGTCGGCCCGGCCGTCAGCAGGTAGTCCGCGGCCGAGGTGTCCGTCACCAGGCTGGTGACCAGCCCGGAGCGCAGCACCGCGTCGATGGCCGCCGCCTTGCGCTGCCCGCCCGCGATCGCGACGACCTCCGGGATGCGGCGCAGCTGGTCGGCCTTGACCGTGATGCACCGCTCCCCCAGGTCCCGTCCGACCCGGCGCCCCTCGGCGTCGAAGAGGTGCGCGGACATCTCGGCGGCGACACCGAGCGAGGCGTAGTGCGCGCGCTCCTCGTCGCTGAGCATGTCGTGCACCGTCGAGATGCCCGGCTCCCAGGAGCCGATGGAGACGCAGGCGACCGTGACCTTGTCGAAGTACTCGAAGGCCCGGGCGATCCCGGTCTGGTGGCGCAGCGCCTGCGCGGTGGCCACGTCCGGCAGCAGCATCGGCGCGTAGATGGGGTGGGCGTCGCCGCCGGACACCTGGGCGGCGCGGCGCACGGCCTCCACCGAGCCGCGCTCGGCGGTCCCGGCGTCGTACACGCCCGTCAGCTGCACCACCGTGCACGGCGGCAGCCGGTCCAGCGCCGCCGCCATGTGGATGGTGGACCGGCCCCAGGCCAGGCCCAGCACGTCCCCCTCGTCGACGAGTTCGCCGAGCAGGTCGGCGGCGACTTCGCCGAGGTTCTCGGGGTCGGGCGTCTCCTCGGCGTCGGCCGGGGACTCGACCACGACGGCGTGCCTGAGGCCGTAGCGGGCGCGGAGCGCGTCGGAGCGCTCCGCGTCCAGCTCGGCCGGCACGCGGATCTCGATGCGTACGAGGTCCCGTTCGAGGGCGGTCTCCAGGACCCGGGCCACCTTGAAGCGGCTGACGCCGAACTCCTCGGCGATCTGGATCTTGGATTTGCCCTCGAGGTAGAAGCGGCGGGCCATGGCCGCCGCCTGCACCAGCTCAGCGGGTCCCATCCGCATGGCTGACCGGCCCGCCGACATACCCGACACGGCGATCTCCTCACTGCTGTTCACACTCTGGATTCGCCGTTCATCCTCGCAGATCCGGCGCGGTTGATCAGCCCTGCTGGAAGCCGTTCACGTTCTGGACGCTCAGTGGTCGCACGCCCAGGACGCCCTGACGGTCGCCGCCTCGGCCTGCGCGCGCAGGGCGCGGACCGCCTCGGCCGGGTCGTCGGCCCCGTACACGGCCGACCCCGCGACGAAGACGTCGGCGCCCGCGTCGGCGCACTGCTCGATGGTGGCGGCCGAGACTCCCCCGTCGACCTGGAGCCACAGCTGGAGGCCGTGCTTGTCGATGAGCTGCCGGGTGCGCCGGATCTTCGGCAGCATGATGTCGAGGAACGCCTGCCCGCCGAAGCCGGGCTCGACCGTCATGATCAGCAGCATGTCGAGCTCGGGGAGCAGGTCCTCGTACGGCTCGATCGGCGTGGCGGGCTTGAGCGCCATGGAGGCGCGGGCGCCCTTGGCGCGGATCTCCCGGGCGAGCCGCACCGGGGCGGCGGCGGCCTCGGCGTGGAAGGTGACGGAACCGGCGCCCGCCTCCACGTACTGGGGCGCCCACCGGTCCGGGGCCTCGATCATCAGGTGGCAGTCCAGCGGGGTGTCCGTCGCGCGGGCCAGGGACTCCACGACCGGCACGCCGAGCGTGAGGTTGGGGACGAAGTGGTTGTCCATGACGTCGACGTGGAGCCAGTCGGCTCCCTCGACCGCCTTCGCCTCGTCCGCGAGGCGGGCGAAGTCGGCGGACAGGATGCTGGGGTTGATCTGCACGGCCATGCCCCAAGCCTGCCATGCCCGGCCGGGAAGGGTGGCGCCGGTCCCGCGGCCCGGGGCCGGGGCGCCCCGCCGCGGCCCGCACGCGCCGTCCGGGTCCGCCGCGTGCGGGGCTCCGGGCCGGGACCGGTGCACCCCGGCCGTCCGGTGTCAGCCGGTCCGCCGCACCAGCGCCAGGTACATCGCGTCCGTCCCATGCAGGTGCGGCCACAACTGCACGTCGGGCCCCTCGCCCAGGTCCGGTACGCCGGGCAGCAGCGGCCGGGCGTCGAGGAGTTCGGCCCCGGGGTGCTGTTTGAGCACGTCGGCGACGACGGCCCGGGTCTCGGCCAGGTGCGGCGAGCAGGTCGCGTAGCCGACGACGCCGCCGACCCGCACCGACTCCAGGGCCGTGCGCAGCAGTCCCCGCTGGAGCGGGGCGAAGGAGTCCAGGTCCTCGGGGCGGCGCCGCCACCGCGCCTCGGGCCTGCGGCGCAGGGCGCCCAGTCCGGTGCACGGCACGTCCACCAGGACCCGGTCGAAGGTGCCGGGCCGCCACGCCGGCCGGGTGCCGTCGGCGGCGATCACCTGGTACGGGCCGGGGTTGCCGTCCAGGGCCTTCGCCACGAGCCCCGCCCGGTGCGGCTGCTTCTCGGAGGCGAGCAGCACGGCGCCCCGCTCGGCGGCGAGCGCGCCCAGCAGCGCGGCCTTGCCGCCGGGCCCCGCGCACCCGTCCAGCCAGAACCGGTCGGAGCCCTCCACGGGCGCGTTCGCCAGGGCCAGCGCGACGAGCTGGCTGCCCTCGTCCTGCACACCGGCGCGGCCGTCCCGCACGGCCGGCACGGCTCCGGGCTCGCCGCCCTCGGTCAGCCGCACCGCGTACGGCGACCAGCGCCCCGGTACGGCGGCCTCCTCGCCGAGCAGCTCGTCGGCCGTGGCCCGCCCGGGACGGGCGACCAGCGTCACCTCGGGCCGCTCGTTGTCGGCGGCCAGCAGCTCCTCGATGCCGGCGCGCCCGCCACCGAGGGAGTCCCACAGGGCGGAAACGACCCAGCGCGGGTGCGAGTGGACGACGGCGAGATGGTCCTCGGGATCCTCGTCGTAGGGCGGCGCGACGCGCGCCAGCCACCCGTCGAGGTCGTCCTGGGCGATCTTGCGCAGCACGGCGTTGACGAACTTGGCCCGCCCGTCGCCGAGCACCACCCGGGCGAGCTCCACGGTGGCGGACACGGCGGCGTGGGTCGGGATCCGCGTCCCCAGGAGCTGGTGCGCGCCGAGGCTCAGCACGTCGAGGACGGGCGGGTCGACCTCCCGCAGCGGCCGGTCGACGCAGGCGGCGACGACGGCGTCGTACGTCCCCTGCCGCCGCAGCGTTCCGTACACCAGCTCGGTCGCCAGGGCCGCGTCCCGGGCGTCGAAGTCGCCTTTCTCCCGCGCCTTGCGCAGCAGCGGCGGCAGGACGAGGTTGGCGTAGGCGTCCCGCTCGTCCACGGCCCGCAGCGCCTCGAAGGCGAGGATGCGGACGGGGTCCTTCTGGGGCCGGCGGTAGGGCTTGCCCGGCTTGCGGGGCCGACGGGAGGTGTCGCTCACGAAAAAGGTGCTCCGGTGATGGGGTGACGTGGTGCTTTTCAGCCTACGTCGCCGGAGACCGGCCCATGACGGCGCACGGTGCCCGGTGCCGGACGGCGACAGCGCACGGTGCCCGGTGCCGGACGGCGACAGCGCACATCGCCGGGTGCCGGCCGGTGACGGCCACCGCCGCCCGCGGCCCCGGTCAGCCCCCGAGGCCCTCCCCCTCGGCGATCCGCACCCCGCGCGCCCAGTCCGCCGCCCTCATCGGCTTCTTGCCCTGGGCCTGCACCCACAGCAGCTCCACGGCGTGGGAGCCGGTGCCGGCGTACACATTGTTCTTGCCGGCGGACAGCTGCCCCGGGGCGAGGTCCGTGCGGTCCGGGGCGAGGGCGAGCTGGACGAGCTTGAGCCGCTCGCCGCGGAAGGTGGTCCAGGCGCCCGGCGCGGGGGTGCAGCCGCGCACGACCCGGTCGACGCGCAGGGCGGGGGCGTTCCAGTCGACGCGGGCGTCCTCGACGGTGACCTTGGGGGCGAGGCTGACGCCCTCGGCCGGCTGTGGTACGGCCTTCAGGGTGCCGTCCTCGATGCCGTCCATGGTCGCCGCCAGCAGCCCGGCACCGGCGAAGGCGAGGCGGGTGAGCAGGTCGCCGCTGGTGTCGGTGGGCCGGACGGTCTCGGTGAGGGTGCCGTAGACCGGCCCGGAGTCGAGCCCTTCCTCGATGAGGAAGGTGGACGCGCCGGTGATCTCGTCCCCCGCCATGATGGCGTGCTGCACGGGCGCGGCCCCCCGCCAGGCGGGCAGCAGCGAGAAGTGCAGGTTGACCCAGCCGTGGGCGGGGATGTCGAGGGCGGCCTTCGGCAGCAGGGCGCCGTAGGCGACGACGGGACAGCAGTCGGGCGCGATCTCGCGCAGCCGCTCCAGGAATTCGGGGTCCCGCGGCTTGACGGGCTTCAGCACCTCGATCCCGGCCTCCTCGGCCCGCTCGGCCACGGGGGACGCGACCAGCCTGCGCCCGCGCCCGGCCGGCGCGTCGGGCCGCGTGACGACGGCGGCCACCTCGTGCCGCCCGGAGGAGAGCAGGGCGTCCAGGGCGGGAACGGCGACCTCGGGGGTACCGGCGAAGACGAGCTTCATGGGTGGGCACGGGCCTCTCGGACGGGGGCGGTTGCGGGCAGCGCACCAGTCTATGGGGCGCGTCCCTCGCATCCCCTGTCACCCACGGCCGGACGGCCGGACGGCCGCCGATGGCGGACGGCCTCCGCGGGAGAGGCCCGCTTCCCGCCCGGCCGGAAACGGGCGGTGCGCAGGCGGAGGGCGAATCCGGGGCCGAGGACCGAGGCGCGGACCCTCCCGCCCCCGGGGGGGGCGTACGCATATGCTTCCGCGCCCCCACACCGTGACCCGCGCAGCGCCTCCGCGTTGGTCAAGTAACAGTTGACCCACGCGGGCCGCCTTCGGCCCGCATTCCTTTCAACGCCGGTTCGAGAGGCTTGTTCATGGCCGACCACGCATCCCACGACGCCCAGGCTCGGGCCAGCCTGCACTTGCTGGTGCGCGACATCGAGCGGGTCCGCCGGCAGGTGGACGCGCTGCGCACGCTCACCGCCCAGCTCGGCAACGTCTACCGCCCGCGCCGCTCCGGCCCCTCCACGGGCTTCGTCGTCTACGGACGCGCCCCCGCCCCGACGGTCCGTCTCGCGCAGGAGCTGCGGGACAGTGTCGAGACCCTGGTCACGGCGGCCGTGGACTTCGACCGCTCGCTCGGCTTCTCGTGGGACGCGGTGGGTTCCGCCCTGGGGGTCACCAAGCAGGCGGTGCACCGCCGCTACGGCTCGCGCCGCGCCGCGGCCCAGGCGGCCGGCGCCGAGGCCGAGCGGACGTCCGACCCGTCGGGCGCCCGCACGGTCACCGTGGGCGCCGGCCTGCCCACGGTCCCGACGGTCCCCGCGGCCCGCTCCATGCCGGCCCAGCCGACGGCCGGCAGCCCCGCCCTGCGCGACGAGGCCCGGCCGACGGCCTTCCCGGGCCCCCGCAACGGCTGACGCACCGCTCACCCGCCCTTCCGGCGCACACCGGGAGGGCATTCTTCTGCGCCCGGGCCCCTGTCACCCGATGCCGGGCGAATCCCACCCGATGCCAGGCGGATCCCACCCGATGCCGGGCAGATCCCACCCGATGCCGGGCAGATCCCACCCGATGCCGGGCAGATCCCACCCGATGCCGGGCGAATCCCACCCGATGCCGGGCGAATCCCACCCGATGCCGGGCGGATCTCACCCGATGTCGGGCGGATCGATCCGCACCCGCACCGCTTCGCCGTTCCCCCGCGCCGCCCGCGCCATCCGCGCCGCCTGGGCGGACTTCAGCGCGCCGGCCAGCGCCGCGCCGCTGCCCGGCGGCACCCGGATCAGCGCCCGCTCCCACTGTTCGCCGGGAGGCGGCGCCCCGGGCCGCCGCGGACGCCCCGCGGCCGTGACGGGCAGCGGGACCGGCCCCAGCACCTCGGCCTCGCGCGGCAGCTCCACCGCCCGGAGGAACTCGGCCACCGCCTCCCCCGTCCCCGACACGGCCGCCATCCGCGACACCGGCGGAAAGCCCAGCTCGGCACGTTCGGCCAGCTCCCGCACGGCGTGGCCGACGGGGTCCCACCGCACCAGTGCCTGAACCGGCCGCAGGGTCGGCTCGGCGACCACGACGACCGTGCCGCCGTCCGGCTGCGGCCGGACCAGCGCCGCGGCGGCGAGCCATCTGCGCAGCGCGTCCTCCCCTGCCCGCAGGTCGGGCCGTCCGAGCATGGCCCAGCCGTCCAGCAGCAGCGCCGCCGCGTACCCGCCCTCGGCGACGGGCTCGGCGCCCGGCGTGCTCACGACCAGCGCGGGCGTCCCCGGCACCGTGTCGAGCACGTGCTCGCGCCCCGAGGTCCGCACCGGTACGGCGGGGAAGGCGCGCCCCAGTTCCTCGGCGGTCCGCCGCGCCCCCACGACCTGGGCCCGCAGCCGGAACGCGCCGCACTCCGGGCAGTGCCAGCCGCCCTCCTCGCGCCCGCACCAGCCGCACCGCAGCTCGCTGTGCGACTCCCGCGCCTCCAGCGGTCCGGAGCAGTGCCGGCACCGCGCCGGCTCCCGGCAGGCCGCGCACGCCATCCGCGGCACGTATCCGCGCCGGGGCACCTGCACCAGCACCGGCCCGTGCCGCAGCCCCTCCCGGGCGGCCTGCCAGGCCAGGGTCGGCAGCCGGGCGGCCCGGGCCGCCTCGTCGCGGGCCAGGTCTCCGTCCCCCACGGTCCGTACGAGCGGGGCGGCGGCCCGCACCCGCTCCCGGGCGGCGACCAGCGGCCGGGCCCACCCGGTCTCCACGAGCTGGGCGGCCTCGACGGTGCAGGCGACGCCGCCCAGCAGGAAGCCGCACTTGTCGTGGGCGGCCCGCAGCAGCAGCACCTCGCGCGCGTGGGGCTGCGGGGCGTGCGGTTCGCTGTGGCTGTCGTCGCCGTCGTCCCAGAGGGCGACCAGCCCCAGGTCCCGCACCGGGGCGAACATGGCCGCGCGGGTCCCGACGACGGCCCGTACGGAGCCCCGCCGCACGGCGAGCCACTGCGCGTACCGCTTCTCGGGCCCGGCGTCGGCGGTCAGCACCGCGTGGTGTCCCCGGCCCAGCAGCGAGGTCAGCGCGGCGTCGACCCGGGCGACCGCCCGCCCGTCCGGCAGCACGGCCAGCGCGCCGCGCCCGGAGGCGAGCGTGGCCGCCATGGCCCGCGCCAGCTCCTCGCTCCACCACGGTCCGGGCAGCGCGTTCCACACGGCGCGGGGTGCGCCGCCCGCGGCCAGGGACTCCAGGAAGGCGGCTCCCCGCTCGTAGCGGGTCCAGGTCCCCGCCCCGGGCGGGGCGGGCGGCGGGAGCGGCGCGGGCGAGGGCCGCCGCTCGGCCCGCGCGTTGCGCGGCGGCACGGCGAGCTGCAGCACGTCGGCGAGGCTGCCCGCGTACCGGTCGGCGACGGCCCTGGCGAGTCCCAGCAGTTCCTCGCCGAGCACCGGCTCCGGCGACACGACCTGGGCGAGCGCGGCCAGCGGGCCGGAGTAGTCGGACTCGGCGCGCCGCTCGACGAGGAACCCGTCGATCAGCCCGCCGCCCTCGCGGCGCCCCTCCCGGACCCGGTGCCGTCCGGCCCCGAACCGCACCCGCACCCGCACGCCCGGCTGCGCGTCCGCGTCCAGTTCCTCGGGCACCGCGTAGTCGAAGTACCGGTCGAGATGGAGTACGCCCTTGTCGACCAGCACGCGTGCGACGGGCAGCTCCTTGGCGAGCGCCGCCCCCCGCCAGGTGCGCGGTTTGGCGCGCGGTGTCTTCGCCCGGCGGACGCTCTCCCGGATGAGCGCGAGCTGCTCGGGCGGCGCGCCCTCCGCGCCACCGCCCGCCTGTCCGTTCTCGCTGCTCACGCTTGCATTCTTACCAAAGCCCACCGACAGCCGGAGCCGGGTGCCGGACGCCGGGCACGCGTGAGGCCCGGCGCCCCGAGGGGGCACCGGGCCTCACATGGTCCTGCGGTACGTCTTACAGCCCCGCGGCCTTGCGCAGCGCGTCGACGCGGTCGGTGCGCTCCCAGGTGAAGTCGGGCAGCTCGCGGCCGAAGTGGCCGTAGGCGGCGGTCTGGGCGTAGATCGGGCGGAGCAGGTCGAGGTCGCGGATGATGGCGGCCGGGCGGAGGTCGAAGACCTCGTCGATCGCCTGCTCGATCTTCTCCGGCTCGATCTTGGCGGTGCCGAAGGTCTCCACGAACAGGCCGACCGGCTCGGCCTTGCCGATGGCGTACGCCACCTGGACCTCGCAGCGGGAGGCCAGGCCGGCCGCCACGACGTTCTTGGCGACCCAGCGCATGGCGTAGGCGGCGGAGCGGTCCACCTTGGACGGGTCCTTGCCGGAGAAGGCGCCGCCGCCGTGGCGGGCCATGCCGCCGTAGGTGTCGATGATGATCTTGCGGCCGGTCAGGCCGGCGTCGCCCATCGGGCCGCCGATCTCGAAGCGGCCGGTGGGGTTGACCAGGAGGCGGTAGTCCTCGGTGTCCAGCTTGATGCCGTCGTCCAGGAGCGCCTTCAGCTCCGGCTCCACGACGAACTCGCGGATGTCGGGAGCGAGGAGGGAGTCCAGGTCGATGTCGCTCGCGTGCTGGGAGGAGACGACGACCGTGTCGAGGCGGACGGCCTTGTCGCCGTCGTACTCGATGGTGACCTGGGTCTTGCCGTCGGGGCGCAGGTAGGGGATCGTGCCGTTCTTGCGGACGTCCGACAGGCGCTTGGACAGGCGGTGGGCGAGGAAGACCGGCAGCGGCATCAGCGTCGGCGTCTCGTCCGTGGCGTAGCCGAACATCAGGCCCTGGTCGCCGGCGCCCTGCTTGTCCAGCTCGTCGTCGTCGCCCTCGACGCGGGCCTCGTAGGCCGCGTCGACGCCCTGCGCGATGTCCGGCGACTGCGCGCCGATGGAGACCGAGACACCGCAGGAGGCGCCGTCGAAGCCCTTCTTGGAGGAGTCGTAGCCGATCTCCAGGATCTTGCCGCGGACCAGCGTCGGGATGTCCGCGTAGGCCTTGGTCGTGACCTCGCCGGCCACGTGCACCAAGCCGGTGGTGATCAGGGTTTCGACGGCGACCCGGGAGGCCGGGTCCTCGCGCAGAAGCGCGTCGAGAATGGTGTCGCTGATCTGGTCAGCGATCTTGTCGGGGTGACCCTCGGTCACGGACTCCGAGGTGAACAGGCGACGGGACACAACGCTCCCTGGGGTTGCAGCGGCTGCTGGCTGATCATGGTCGGACGACGCGGGGAGCTGCACCCGGCGACGTCCTTGAACAGTTTATCGGTCGCGCTCGGCCGCGGGCCCACCTGTCTCGCCTCTCGGGAGCGCTGTGACCTGCGGCACGGGCATTCTGCCCAATGCCGTGCGCCCTGGCCAGGGGCGCCACGCTCGGAAGGGCGAGATCCGGCTGGCCGTGAGGGGCCGGGCGGTCAGGCGAGCCGGTCGGCCACAAGGTCCCAGACGGTGTCGGCCAGGGCCTCCTTCGGGCCGTGCGGGACGGGGGTCTCGCTGCCGTCGGCGCCGAGCACGACGGCCTCGTTCTCCTCGGCGCCGAAGGTCTTGCTCTCCCCCACCTCGTTGACCACGAGGAGGTCGCAGCCCTTGCGCTTCAGCTTGGCCCGGCCGTTGGCCAGGACGTCGTCCGTCTCGGCGGCGAAACCGACGACCACCTGGCCGGGGCGGGCCCGGCCGGCGGAGATCTCCGCGAGGATGTCCGGGTTGCGCACCAGGGCGATGGGCTCGGGGTCCCGGTCGTCCTTCTTCTTGATCTTCCCGGCCGCGTAGGCCGCCGGGCGGAAGTCCGCGACCGCCGCGGCCATGACCACCGCGTCGGCGTCGGCCGCCGCGCGCAGCACGGCCTCCCGCAGCTCCACGGCCGTGCCCACCCGGACGACGTCCACGCCCGCCGGGTCGGGCAGCGCGGTGTTGGCCGCGATCAGCGTGACGCGGGCGCCGCGCGCGGCGGCCGTGCGGGCGAGGGCGTAGCCCTGCTTGCCCGAGGAGCGGTTGCCGAGGAAGCGGACCGGGTCGAGGGGCTCGCGGGTGCCGCCGGCGCTGACGACGACGTGCCGGCCGGCGAGGTCCGGGCCGGTCGCGCCCCGGGCCAGCACCCGGCGGCAGAGCTCGAAGATCTCGGCCGGGTCGGGGAACCGCCCCTTGCCGGTGTCGGCGCCGGTGAGGCGGCCGACGGCGGGCTCGACGACGACGGCGCCGCGGCGGCGCAGCGTCGCCACGTTCTCCTGGGTGGCCGGGTGCTCCCACATCTCCGTGTGCATGGCGGGCGCGAAGACGACCGGGCAGCGGGCGGTGAGGAGGGTGTTGGTGAGGAGGTCGTCGGCGAGGCCGTGGGCGGCCTTGGCGAGCAGGTCCGCGGTGGCCGGGGCGACGACGACCAGATCGGCGTGCTGCCCGATCCGCACGTGCGGCACCTGGTGGACGTCGTCCCACACCTCGGTGGAGACGGGGTGGCCGGACAGGGCGGACCAGGTGGCCGCGCCGACGAAGTGCAGCGCGGAGGCGGTGGGGACGACCCGGACGTCGTGTCCCGACTCCGTCAGTCTGCGCAGCAGCTCGCACGCCTTGTAGGCGGCGATGCCGCCGCTGACCCCCAGGACGACCTTCGGCTTGTCCACCGTCTCTCCCCGCTCTCCCCGGATCCGGCTCCGGCTCCGGATCTCGGAACCGCTCACCCCCATGACACACCACAGGCCCGGCAGTCGTGCTGCCGGGCCTGTGGAAAAGTCAGCTGCAGGCTGAAAATACTACTGACCGGGGCCCTCGACGGCCTCGGAGGTCAGCAGTCCCGCGTTGATCTCGCGCAGGGCGATCGAGAGCGGCTTCTCGTGGACGTGGGTGTCGACGAGGGGACCGACGTACTCGAGGAGACCCTCGCCGAGCTGCGAGTAGTACGCGTTGATCTGGCGGGCACGCTTGGCCGCGTAGATCACGAGGCTGTACTTCGAGTCCGTGGCCTCGAGGAGCTCGTCGATCGGCGGGTTGATGATGCCCTCGGGCGCGGAGATGGAAGAGGACACGCTCTACCTTCCGATGGATGGGAAAGAATCAGTCAGCGTGATCCGTCACGATCACACAACGTCCATCAAGGCTAGCAGCTCGCCCGCCACGTCCTCGACGGAGGTGTTGACCAGGGTCACGTCGAACTCCGGCTCGGCCGCCAGCTCGACCCTGGCCGCCTGGAGGCGGCGCTCGATCACCTCGGGCGACTCGGTGCCCCGGCCGGTGAGCCTGCGCACCAGCTCCTCCCAGGACGGGGGAGCCAGGAACACCAGATGGGCCTCGGCCATGGACTCACGGACCTGCCGGGCGCCCTGCAGGTCGATCTCCAGGAGGACCGGGACCCCCGCTTCCAGGTGCTCCTGGACGGCCGCGCGCGGCGTGCCGTAGCGGTTGCCGGCGAACTCGGCCCACTCCAGCAGTTCGCCGTTGGCGATCAGCTTGTCCATCTCCTCGTCGGTGACGAAGAAGTAGTGGACCCCGTGCTGCTCGCCCGGGCGGGGCTTGCGGGTCGTCGCCGACACCGACAGCCAGACCTCGGGATGTTCCTTGCGCATATGGGCGACGACCGTGCTCTTGCCGACCCCCGAGGGGCCGGAGAGCACGGTCAGCCGCGGACGTTCACTCATGCAGCGATTATTCCAGCTGTCCCGGAGTGGTCCGGACTCAGTTGCCGGTGCTGCCGAATTCGCGCTCCAGGGAGGCGATCTGGTTGGAGCCGAGACCCCGCACGCGGCGGCTCTCGGAGATGCCGAGTCGCTCCATGATCTGCTTGGCGCGGACCTTGCCCACGCCCGGCAGCGACTCAAGGAGGGCGGAGACCTTCATCTTGCCGATGACGTCGTTCTCCTGGCCCTGCTTGATGACCTCGTGCAGGGAGGCGCCGGAGTGCTTGAGTCGATTCTTGACCTCGGCCCGCTCCCGGCGAGCCGCGGCGGCCTTTTCGAGCGCGGCTGCGCGCTGTTCAGGGGTAAGGGGCGGAAGAGCCACGCCTACGTCACCTCGGATGTCGAACTGTCGGATACGGACCGGTGAGGAACCTAGTCGCCCCACACCTGGGGAGCCACGAGCAACACGCTTGCCCGTCGACTCTCGTCGGAGACTAGCGGGCAAGTCCGCCAGAGTCAGCGAGAACAGCGGAAAAGTCCTGGTCAGCCTCCGCCAGGACGGACATTTAGGACATATTCCCTCGGATTTGGGGATGGATCCAGACTCAAGTCCGTCCTGGGTCCACTCGTCCGAGGGGCCCAAAGGGGTCGCGCGGGGTCGCCGCCCCGCGCGTGAGGAGCCCCGCACGGCCGAGGAGAGCGTCACACCCGTGCTCCCGGCGCCGCCCCGCGCGCGTGGAGTCCCGGGAGGGTCACGCGGAGGCGACGGCGGCCCGGATCTCCTCCGCGAAGCGGTCCGCCGCCGCGCGCAGCGCCGTGACGTCGGGGCCGTGACGAAGAACACCCCGGCTGACGTTCGGCACCACGTTGCCCACGGCGTCCCCGAAGACCCGGGGCAGGTCCGCCGGGGTGGCCCCCTGGGCGCCGATGCCGGGTGCCAGCAGCGGGCCGTTGACGGCCAGGTCGTACGACGACAGGTCGCCGAGCGTGGCGCCGACGACCGCGCCGAAGGAGCCCAGCGGCTCCTGGCCCGCGTTCTCGGCGGCCAGGTGGGCCAGCATCGTCGCCGCGACGCTGCGCCCGTCGGCCCGGACGGCGTGCTGGACCTCGCCGCCCTCCGGGTTGGAGGTCAGCGCCAGCACGAACAGGCCCGCCCCGCTCTCGCGCGCCAGCTCGACGGCCGGCTTCAGGGAGCCGTAGCCGAGGTAGGGCGAGACGGTCAGCGCGTCCGAGAACAGCGGGGCGCCCGGGCGCAGGAAGGACTCGGCGTACGCGGCCATGGTCGAGCCGATGTCGCCGCGCTTGGCGTCCATGACGACCAGCGCGCCCGCCTCGCGGGCCTCGCGCACCGCCGTCTCCAGGACGGCCACGCCGCGCGAGCCGAAGCGCTCGAAGAAGGCGCTCTGCGGCTTCAGGACGGCGACCCGGCCGGCCACGGCCTCCACGACCGTGCGGCTGAACTTCTCCAGCCCCGCCACGTCGTCGTTCAGGCCCCACTCGGCGAGCAGGGAGGCGTGCGGGTCGATGCCGACGCACAGCGGACCGCGCTCGTCCATCGCGCGGCGCAGCCGTGCGCCGAAGGGCTCCAGAGGGCTCGTGCCGGTCATCGGGGCTTCCTCACGTCGGCGCCGACCGCGTCGGCGAGGGTGGCGTACGGGCTCTGGCGCAGGCGCGCGGCCAGCCCCTTGTGGATGGCGCGAGCGTAGAACGGCCCCTCGTAGATGAAGGCGCTGTAGCCCTGGACCAGCGTGGCGCCGGCCAGGATGCGCTGCCAGGCGTCCTCGGCGGTCTCGACGCCGCCGACGCCCACGAGGGTGATCCGGTCGCCCACGCGCGCGTACAGGCGCCGCAGCACCTCCAGGGAGCGCGCCTTGAGCGGGGCGCCCGACAGGCCGCCGGTCTCCTGCACCGCGGCGGGGTCGGACGTCAGGCCGAGTCCCGCGCGCGCGATGGTGGTGTTGGTGGCGATGATGCCGTCCAGGCCCAGCTCCACGGCCAGGTCGGCGACGGCGTCGACGTCCTCGTCGGCCAGATCCGGCGCGATCTTCACCAGGAGCGGGACGCGCCGGGCGGGGACCGCCCGGTCGGCGGCCTCCCGGACCGCGGTGAGCAGCGGACGCAGGTGGCCGACGGCCTGGAGGTCGCGCAGCCCCGGCGTGTTCGGGGAGGAGACGTTGACGACCAGGTAGTCGGCGTGCGGGGCGAGCCGCTCGGCCGACTTCACGTAGTCGGCGACGGCCTCGGCCTCCGGGACGATCTTGGTCTTGCCGATGTTGACGCCGACGACCGTCTTGAAGACGGGCCTGCGGGAGGCCAGGCGGGCGGCGACGGCCAGCGAGCCGTCGTTGTTGAAGCCCATGCGGTTGATCAGCGCACGGTCCTTCACCAGCCGGAACAGCCGCTTCCTGGGGTTGCCGGGCTGCGGCTCGCCGGTCACCGTGCCGATCTCGACGTGGTCGAAGCCGAGCATCGCCATGCCGTCGATGCCGACGGCGTTCTTGTCGAAGCCGGCGGCGAGCCCGAAGGGGCTGTGCATCCGCAGCCCGAACGCCTCCGTGCGCAGCTCCTTGTGGCGGGGCGCGAGCGCGGCGGCGACGAAGGTGCGCAGCACGGGGACGCGGGCGGTGCGGCGGATCCAGCCGAAGGCCAGGTGGTGGGCCTGCTCCGGGTCCATCCGCTGGAAGAAGAGGCGGAAGAAGAGCTTGTACATGTCTGGTGTGTCCTCATGAAGAGGGGGACACCGTTTCCGGTGTCCCCCTCGGGGCTGCTAGTCGCGGGCCGCGGTCAGGAATTCCGCGTGTTCCTGGAGCGAGCGGACGCCCACGTCGCCGTGGTGGAGGGCGTCGATGCCCTGGACCGCCGCGGCGAGCGCCTGGACCGTCGTCAGGCACGGCACGGACCGCGCCACGGCCGCCGTACGGATGTCGTAGCCGTCGAGGCGGCCGCCGGTGCCGTACGGGGTGTTGACGATGAGGTCGACCTCGCCGTCGTGGATGAGCTGGACGATGGTCTTCTCGCCGTTCGGGCCCTCGCCCTCGGACTGCTTGCGCACGACCGTGGCGTTGATGCCGTTGCGCTTGAGGACCTCGGCGGTGCCGGAGGTGGCCAGCAGCTCGAAGCCGTGGGCGACCAGCTCGCGCGCCGGGAAGATCATCGAGCGCTTGTCGCGGTTGGCGACCGAGATGAACGCCCGGCCCTTGGTGGGCAGCGGGCCGTAGGCGCCCGCCTGCGACTTGGCGTAGGCCGTGCCGAAGACGGAGTCGATGCCCATGACCTCGCCGGTGGAGCGCATCTCCGGGCCGAGGACGGTGTCGACGCCGCGGCCGTGGATGTCCCGGAAGCGGGACCACGGCATGACGGCCTCCTTGACGGAGATCGGCGCGTCGAGCGGGAGCTCGCCGCCGTCGCCGTGCTTGGGCAGCAGGCCCTCGGCGCGCAGCTCGGCGATGGTGGCGCCGAGCGAGATGCGGGCGGCGGCCTTGGCCAGCGGCACCGCGGTCGCCTTCGAGGTGAAGGGGACGGTGCGCGAGGCGCGCGGGTTGGCCTCCAGGACGTAGAGAATGTCCCCGGCCAGCGCGAACTGGATGTTGATCAGGCCGCGCACGCCGACGCCCGCGGCGATGGCCTCGGTGGAGGCGCGCAGCCGCTTGATGTCGAAGCCGCCCAGCGTGATCGGGGGCAGGGCGCACGCCGAGTCGCCGGAGTGGATGCCGGCCTCCTCGATGTGCTCCATGACGCCGCCGAGGTACAGCTCCTCGCCGTCGTACAGGGCGTCGACGTCGATCTCGATGGCGTCGTCGAGGAAGCGGTCGACCAGGACCGGCCGGGAGGGGCTGATCTCGGTGGACTCGGCGATGTACGACTCCAGCCGGGTCTCGTCGTAGACGATCTCCATGCCGCGTCCGCCGAGGACGTAGGAGGGGCGCACCAGGACCGGGTAGCCGATCTCGTCGGCGATGGCCTTGGCCTCGGCGAAGGTGGTGGCGGTGCCGTGCTTGGGGGCCGGCAGGCCGGCCTCCTTCAGGACGCGGCCGAAGGCGCCGCGGTCCTCGGCGGCGTGGATCGCCTCGGGCGAGGTGCCGACGATCGGCACGCCGTTGTCCTTGAGGGCCTGCGACAGGCCCAGCGGGGTCTGGCCGCCGAGCTGGACGACGACGCCCGCGACCGGGCCGGCCTGCCGCTCGGCGTGGACGATCTCCAGGACGTCCTCCAGGGTGAGCGGCTCGAAGTAGAGCCGGTCGGAGGTGTCGTAGTCGGTGGAGACGGTCTCCGGGTTGCAGTTGACCATCACGGTCTCGTACCCGGCGTCGCTGAGCGCGAAGGAGGCGTGGACGCAGGAGTAGTCGAACTCGATGCCCTGGCCGATGCGGTTCGGGCCGGAGCCCAGGATGATGACGGCCGGCTTCTCGCGCGGGGCGACCTCGGTCTCCTCGTCGTAGGACGAGTAGAAGTACGGGGTCTTGGCGGCGAACTCGGCGGCGCAGGTGTCGACCGTCTTGTAGACCGGGCGGATGCCGAGGGCGTGGCGGACCTCGCGGACGACGTCCTCGCGCAGGCCGCGGATCTCGCCGATCTGCTGGTCGGAGAAGCCGTGGCGCTTGGCCTCGGCGAGCAGGTCGGCGGTCAGCTCGGGCGCCTCGGCGAGCTCGTCGGCGATCTCCTTGATGAGGAAGAGCTGGTCGACGAACCAGGGGTCGATCTTCGTGTACTCGAAGACCTCCTCGGGGGTGGCGCCCGCGCGGATGGCCTGCATGACCGTGTTGATGCGGCCGTCGGTCGGGCGGACCGCCCGCTCCAGCAGGGTCTGCTTGTCGCCGGGGTCGCCGACGAAGGTGAACTGGCTGCCCTTCTTCTCCAGCGAGCGCAGCGCCTTCTGGAACGCCTCGGTGAAGTTGCGGCCGATCGCCATGGCCTCGCCCACCGACTTCATGGTGGTGGTGAGGGTGGAGTCGGCGCTCGGGAACTTCTCGAACGCGAAGCGCGGGGCCTTGACGACCACGTAGTCCAGGGTCGGCTCGAAGGAGGCCGGGGTCTCCTGCGTGATGTCGTTGGGGATCTCGTCCAGCGTGTAACCGACGGCCAGCTTGGCGGCGATCTTCGCGATCGGGAAGCCGGTCGCCTTGGAGGCGAGGGCGGACGAGCGCGACACGCGCGGGTTCATCTCGATGACGATGACGCGGCCGTCGGCCGGGTTCACCGCGAACTGGATGTTGCAGCCGCCGGTGTCGACGCCGACCTCGCGGATGATCGCGATGCCGACGTCGCGCAGCACCTGGTACTCGCGGTCGGTGAGCGTCATCGCGGGCGCCACGGTGATCGAGTCGCCGGTGTGCACGCCCATGGGGTCGAAGTTCTCGATGGAGCAGACGACCACGACGTTGTCGTTCTTGTCGCGCATCAGCTCCAGCTCGTACTCCTTCCAGCCGAGGATGGACTCCTCCAGGAGCACCTCGGTGGTCGGCGAGAGCGTGAGGCCCTGGCCGGCGATGCGGCGCAGCTCCTCCTCGTCGTGGGCGAAGCCGGAGCCGGCGCCGCCCATGGTGAAGGAGGGGCGCACGACGACCGGGTAGCCGCCGAGCGTCTCGACGCCCGCGAGGACGTCGTCCATGGAGTGGCAGATGACCGAGCGGGCGGACTCGCCGTGCCCGATCTTCTTGCGGACCTCCTCCACGACCTCCTTGAACCGGTCGCGGTCCTCGCCCTTGTGGATCGCCTCCACGTTGGCGCCGATCAGCTCGACGCCGTACTTCTCCAGGACGCCGTTCTCGTGCAGCGAGATCGCGGTGTTCAGGGCCGTCTGGCCGCCGAGGGTGGGCAGCAGCGCGTCGGGCTGCTCCTTGGCGATGATCTTCTCGACGAACTCGGGGGTGATCGGCTCGACGTAGGTGGCGTCGGCGATCTCCGGGTCGGTCATGATCGTCGCCGGGTTGGAGTTCACCAGGATGACGCGCAGGCCCTCGGCCTTGAGCACGCGGCACGCCTGGGTGCCGGAGTAGTCGAACTCGGCGGCCTGGCCGATGACGATCGGGCCGGAGCCGATGACCAGGACGGACTGGATATCGGTGCGCTTAGGCACGCTGGCCCTCCATCAGGGAAACGAAGCGGTCGAACAGGTAGGCGGCATCGTGCGGGCCGGCTGCCGCTTCGGGGTGGTACTGGACGCTGAAGGCCGGCTTGTCGAGAAGCTGGAGGCCCTCCACCACGTTGTCGTTGAGGCAGACGTGGGAGACCTCGGCGCGGCCGAAGGGGGTGTCGGAGACCTTGTCGGTGGGCGCGTCGACGGCGAAGCCGTGGTTGTGCGCGGTGACCTCGACCTTGCCGGTCGTACGGTCCTGCACCGGCTGGTTGATGCCGCGGTGGCCGTACTTCAGCTTGTAGGTGCCGAAGCCGAGGGCGCGGCCGAGGATCTGGTTGCCGAAGCAGATGCCGAACAGCGGGGTGCCCCGCTCCAGCACCGCCTGCATCACGGAGACCGGGTGGTCGGCGGTGGCCGGGTCGCCCGGGCCGTTGGAGAAGAACACGCCGTCGGGGTTGACGGCGTAGACGTCCTCGACGGACGCGGTCGCCGGCAGGACGTGCACCTCGATGCCGCGCTCGGCCATGCGGTGCGGGGTCATGCCCTTGATGCCGAGGTCGACGGCGGCGACGGTGAACTTCTTCTCGCCGATCGCGGGGACGACGTACGGCTCGGTGGTGGCGACCTCGGCGGAGAGGTCGGCGCCCGTCATCTCGGGGGCCTTGCGGACCTCGGCGAGCATGGTGGCCTCGTCGCGGACCGCGTCGCCGGAGAAGATGCCGACGCGCATGGCGCCGCGCTCGCGCAGGTGGCGGGTGAGCGCCCGGGTGTCGATGCCGGAGATGCCGACGACGCCCTGGGCGTCCAGCTCCTCGTCGAGCGTGCGCTTCGAGCGCCAGCTGGAGGGCACGCGCGCGGGGTCGCGCACCACGTAGCCGGAGACCCAGATCTTCCGGGACTCCATGTCCTCGTCGTTGACGCCGGTGTTGCCGATGTGCGGGGCGGTCATCACGACGACCTGGCGGTGGTACGACGGGTCGGTGAGGGTCTCCTGGTAGCCGGTCATCCCGGTGGAGAACACGGCCTCGCCGAAGGTCACCCCCACGGCCCCGTAGGCACGGCCGCGGAAGATCCGGCCGTCCTCCAGGACGAGTACGGCGGGAGTTTTGGCAGCTCCCCTGGTGGAGGTCGTCATCGTGCGCCTTCCGTTTCCGTCTTGTTGATCATCTGGTTCAAGGTCTTGACCCATTCGGTGTGCTCGGCCGCGCGGTCGGAGCGGAAACCGGAGTCGATCGGTTTGCCGCCGTGCTCCCAGGTCACCACCAGCAGCCCGCCCTCGGTGAGGACCTTGCCGGCGATGCCCTTGTCGAGCCGGGCCCCGCGCAGCTGCGCGAGCGGGATGAAGAAGTCGGTCGCGCCGGGGCGTACGACGTCGATTCCCGCGTCCGTCAGCGTGAGCTCGGCCCGGCTGCGGGTGCCCAGGCCGTGCGCCACGATGCGGTCGAGCCACTGCCCGGCGGTGGTGGAGCCGTGGTAGCGGCCGCTCATGCCCAGTTTCGCCGGGCCCGCGTCATCCGGCGCGGTGGGCAGTTCCGGCAGGTCGCTCTGGAGCGTGCCGCGCCACTTCCAGCCCTCGCGCATCAGCCAGTAGACCAGCGCGACGAACAGGAGGAGGCCGACGACCCAGCCGGCGCGTGCGGCCCAGTCGGTCACTTCCGCCGATTCCTTCTCGGCGGCCAGCAGGAGTACAGGTGGTGTCACGTGAGCTTCCCGTCGACGAGCGTGGCCTTGCCCCGCAGCCACGTGTGCGTCACACGGCCCGGCAGCTCACGCCCCTCGTAGGGGGTGTTGCGGCTGCGCGAGGCGAAGCCCGCGGGGTCCACCCGGCCACGGTATGCCGCGTCGACGAGAGTGAGGTTGGCGGGCTCACCGGCCGCGACGGGACGGCCGTGTCCGGTGGCCTGTCCGATCTGCGCGGGCCTGAAGGACATGCGGTCGGCGACGCCGGCCCAGTCCAGCAGGCCCGTGTCGACCATGGTCTCCTGGACCACCGACAACGCGGTCTCCAGGCCGACCATGCCCATGGCGGCGGCGGCCCACTCGCAGTCCTTGTCCTCGTGCGGGTGCGGGGCGTGGTCGGTGGCGACGATGTCGATCGTGCCGTCGGCGAGCGCCTCGCGCAGCGCCATCACGTCACGCTCGGTGCGCAGCGGCGGGTTGACCTTGTAGACCGGGTTGTAGGTGCGCACCAGCTCGTCGGTGAGGAGGAGGTGGTGCGGGGTGACCTCGGCGGTGACCCGGATGCCGCGGGACTTGGCCCAGCGGACGATCTCCACGGAGCCGGCCGTCGACAGGTGGCAGATGTGGACGCGGGAGCCGACGTGCTCGGCGAGCAGCACGTCCCGCGCGATGATCGACTCCTCGGCGACGGCCGGCCAGCCCCCGAGCCCCAGCTCGGCGGAGACGACGCCCTCGTTCATCTCGGCGCCCTCGGTCAGCCGCGGCTCCTGCGCGTGCTGGGCGACGACACCGCCGAACGCCTTCACGTACTCCAGGGCGCGGCGCATGATCTGCGCGTCGTGGACGCACTTGCCGTCGTCGGAGAAGACGGTGACGCCGGCCGCGGACTCGTGCATGGCACCCAGCTCGGCGAGCTTGCGGCCCTCCAGGCCGACGGTGACGGCGCCGATGGGCTGCACGTCGCAGTAGCCGTGCTCCCTGCCGAGCCGCCAGACCTGCTCGACGACACCGGCGGTGTCGGCCACGGGGAAGGTGTTGGCCATGGCGAACACGGAGGTGTAGCCGCCGCTCGCCGCCGCGCGCGTGCCGGTCAGGACCGTCTCGGAGTCCTCGCGGCCGGGCTCGCGCAGGTGGGTGTGGAGGTCGACCAGGCCCGGCAGCAGCACCTTGCCGCCGGCCTCGACGACCTCGGCGCCCTCGGCGTCCAGCCCGGTCCCCACGGCCTCGATGGTCTCGCCGTCGATCAGCACGTCCTGCGGCTCGCCGCCGAGGACCTTCGCACCGCGGATCAGGGTCTTGCTCATGGTTCTACTTCTCCTCAGTGCGGGTCTGGGCGGGCTCGTTGCCGCCGAGCAGCAGGTACAGGACGGCCATGCGGATGGAGACGCCGTTGGCGACCTGCTCGACGACGGTGCAGCGGTCGGAGTCGGCGACCTCGGCGGTGATCTCCATGCCGCGGACCATCGGGCCGGGGTGCATGACGATGGCGTGCTCCGGCATCCTGGCCATCCGGTCGCCGTCGAGACCGTAGCGGCGCGAGTACTCGCGCTCGGTGGGGAAGAACGCGGCGTTCATGCGCTCGCGCTGCACGCGCAGCATCATCACCGCGTCGGACTTGGGCAGCGTGGAGTCGAGGTCGTACGAGACCGCGCAGGGCCAGGTCTCGACGCCGACCGGCAGCAGGGTGGGCGGGGCGACGAGGGTGACCTCGGCGCCGAGGGTGTGCAGCAGGTCGACGTTGGAGCGGGCGACCCGGCTGTGCAGGACGTCGCCGACGATCGTGATGCGCTTGCCGGCCAGGTCCTGGCCGAGCCCGGCGTCCCGGCCGACCAGGCGGCGGCGCATGGTGAAGGCGTCCAGCAGGGCCTGCGTGGGGTGCTGGTGGGTGCCGTCGCCGGCGTTGATGACGGCCGCGTCGATCCAGCCGGAGTTGGCCAGGCGGTAGGGGGCGCCGGAGGCGCTGTGCCGGATGACGACGGCGTCGACACCCATCGCCTCCAGAGTCTGGGCGGTGTCCTTCAGGGACTCGCCCTTGGACACGCTCGACCCCTTGGCGGAGAAGTTGATCACGTCCGCGGACAGGCGCTTCTCGGCCGCCTCGAAGGAGATCCGGGTGCGCGTGGAGTCCTCGAAGAAGAGGTTCACGACGGTGCGGCCGCGCAGGGTCGGCAGCTTCTTGATCGGCCGGTCCGCGACCCGGGCCATCTCCTCGGCGGTGTCGAGGATCAGGACGGCGTCGTCGCGGGTGAGGTCGGCGGCCGAGATGAGATGGCGCTGCATCTTTCAGGCTCCGTAAGGCAGGTCATGCGGAAGAACAGGAGATTTCGGGCAACCGGGCACGCGTGTGGGCGCACCGGGCGGGCCTGCGGCGGGCAGGGCCGCGCGCGAGGCCGGGCGGGGCTAGTGCTGGGTGCCCGGAGCGGTCCGCTTGGCGCCGAGCAGCACGGTGTCGCGACCGTCTTCCTCGGCGAGCTGGACCTTGACCGTCTCCCGCAACGACGTGGGGAGGTTCTTGCCGACGTAGTCGGCGCGGATCGGCAGTTCGCGGTGGCCGCGGTCGACGAGGACCGCGAGCTGGACCGCGCGCGGGCGTCCGATGTCGTTCAGGGCGTCCAGGGCGGCGCGGATGGTGCGGCCGGAGAAGAGCACGTCGTCGACGAGGACGACCAGGCGGCCGTCGATGCCGTCGCCGGGGATCTCGGTGCGGGCCAGCGCACGCGGCGGGTGCATGCGCAGGTCGTCGCGGTACATGGTGATGTCGAGGGAGCCGACCGGCACCGCGCGCTCGGTGATCTGCTCCAGCTTGGCGGCGAGCCGGCGGGCGAGGAAGACGCCCCGGGTGGGAATGCCGAGGAGCACCACGTCGTCGGCGCCCTTGGCGCGCTCGACGATCTCGTGGGCGATGCGGGTCAGTACCCGCGCGATGTCGGGGCCCTCGAGCACGGGCCGCGCATCGGACGCTTGCGTGTCCATACGAAACGGACCTCCTTCTCCGCCTCACGGGACGGACCTTAAAGGACGTCGGAATTGCGCCATCCACGGTAGCAGGTGCCGGAGAGTGCCCAGATCACCGCCCCGGTCCGGCCCGAGGGGCGGTGCGGGGCCACTACCACGGCGGGTGCGGTGTGGACCATTCGGCTTGACGCGGGAGAGTAACGCTGCGTAACCTCACAGTGAGTTACCAACCGCGCGGCAAGGACACCGAGCCAGTCCGCGTCGACACAGTGTCCGGGGAGCCATATGTCCAGCGAATACGCCAAACAGCTCGGGGCCAAGCTCCGCGCCATCCGCACCCAGCAGGGCCTTTCCCTCCACGGTGTCGAGGAGAAGTCCCAGGGTCGCTGGAAGGCGGTCGTGGTCGGTTCGTACGAGCGCGGCGACCGCGCCGTGACCGTGCAGCGCCTCGCCGAGCTGGCGGATTTCTACGGTGTTCCCGTGCAGGAACTGCTGCCGGGCACCACCCCGGGCGGCGCCGCCGAGCCGCCGCCGAAGCTGGTCCTGGACCTGGAGCGGCTGGCCACCGTGCCGGCCGAGAAGGCGGGTCCCCTGCAGCGCTACGCGGCCACGATCCAGTCGCAGCGCGGTGACTACAACGGCAAGGTGCTCTCGATCCGCCAGGACGACCTGCGCACCCTCGCCGTCATCTACGACCAGTCGCCCTCGGTCCTCACCGAGCAGCTGATCAGCTGGGGCGTACTGGATGCGGACGCGCGCCGTGCGGTGGCGTCCCACGAGGAGAGCTGAAACCCCTCCGACCAGCAGAAACGTGCCGCCGGGGTGGCCGGGACCTTGATGGTTCCGGCCAC
>NZ_JBEXTV010000045.1:0-67882 GCF_040628835.1 Streptomyces sp. NPDC006134
GGGCGGCGGTTGCCCCGCGGGGCGGGGGTGGCGTCGGTCGGGGGGGCGCCCGACCGGACAGGGGCGCACCGCGGACCTTCGTGTGCCGGGACCCGGCGCGCGACGCCCCAGTGGTGTACGCCACTGACGCCCCGCAGGCCCGGAGCGCACCCACCGCGAAACCCGCCCCTCCCCTCGGCTGACGTCGGATTTCTCCTGTCCACGGGCACGATTGACGGATCGTCGGACCGCCGGTACCACTGACCCAGTCCGGCCCCGCACACCCCGCCGTGCCCGACCGCCCCAGGAGGCCGCTTTGCGAGGTTCCGTCACCGACGCCGGCTCCACCCCCGATCCCGGACGTCCGCGCCGCGCGGTCCGCGCCATGGCCGTGGCGGCGCTGCTCCTGCCGCCGCTGCTCGGCGCGGCCCCCTCCGACGCCCGGCCCGCGCCCGGCGACCGTCTCCAGCGGGCGTTCGCCGCGGCGGCGGCCGAGTACCACGTGCCGCAGAGCGTGCTGCTGGGCGTGGCCTACCTCCAGTCCCGCTGGGACGCGCACGGCGGCGCCCCGAGCGTGACCGGCGGCTACGGCCCGATGCACCTCACCGACGCCCGCGCCGCCCTTGCAGAAACGTCACATCACGACCAGGGCACCGAGGACCCCCGCGGCGACGACGCCCGCGCCCCGCTGCGTCCGCGGCCCGCACCCCCGGACGCCGGCGCCCTGCCGGCCCGGCTGAGGACGCTGCCGAGGGCGGCGGAGCTGACCGGACTGAGTCCCGAGGCCCTGCGGACCGACCCGGCGGCCAACGTGGCGGGCGGTGCCGCGCTGCTGGCCGCCGCCCAGCGGGAACTGGGCGAGCCGCCGAGCCGGGACCCCGCGGACTGGTACGGGGCGGTGGCCCGGTTCTCCGGCGCCGACGACACCGCGACGGCCGCGGCGTACGCCGACGACGTGTACGAGGTGATCCGCACGGGTGAGCGGCGTACGACGGACGCCGGCCAGCGGGTCGCCCTGCCGGCGCGGCCGGACGTCGAGCCCGACACCGCGCAGCTCGCGGGCGCGGGCCTGCGCGCCCCCTCCGCCGCCGGCACGGAGTGCCCGAAGACGGTGTCCTGCGAGTGGATCCCGGCGCCGTACGAGGAGTTCGGGGACGGCGACTACGGCAACCACGACCTGGCGGACCGGCCCGCCTCCCCGGCCATCCGCTCCATCGTCGTCCACGACACGGAGGGCGCCTGGGACGGGGTGCTGAACATGGTGCAGGACCCCACCTACGTCTCCTGGCACTACACGCTCCGCTCCACCGACGGGCACATCGCCCAGCACGTGAAGACGAAGGACGTGGCGTGGCACGCGGGCAACTGGTACGTCAACGCGGGGTCGATCGGCCTGGAGCACGAGGGGTTCCTGGCGGAGCCGGACGCCTGGTACACGGAGGCGATGTACCGCTCCTCGGCGCGGCTGGTGAAGTACCTGGCCAAGAAGTACGGCATCCCGCTGGACCGGCAGCACGTCCTCGGCCATGACAACGTGCCGGGCCCGACCGCCGGGTCGATCCGGGGCATGCACACCGACCCGGGCCCGTACTGGGACTGGCGGCACTACTTCCGGCTGCTGGGCCGGCCCTTCGAGCCCACCGCCGGCCGGAACGCGGACCTGGTGACGATCCGCCCCGACTACGCCCGCAACCGGCCCGGGTACACCGGCTGCGCGGTGCGGGGCGAGCCGTGTGCGGCGCACGGTTCCAGCGCGGTGCGGCTGTACGCCGACCACGATGAGAAGGCCCCTCTGATCAAGGACATCGGCCTGGGCACGGCCCCGACGACCGGGGTGAACGACCTGTCCTCGCGGGTCTCCACCGGCCAGCAGTACGCGGTCGCCGACCGGTGGGGCGACTGGACGGCGATCTGGTACCTGGGCCAGAAGGCCTGGTTCCGCAACCCGGCGAAGAACCCGGTGGCGGTGCCCGCGGCGGGCCGGACGGTGACCCCGAGGGAGGGAGTGGAGAGCGTCCCGGTCTACGGGCGCGCCTACCCGGAGAAGGCGGCCTACCCGGCGGACGTGCCCGCCCAGGCGGTGTCACCGCTGCCGTACACGCTGCCGAAGGGCCAGCGGTACGTCGTCGGGGACGAGGTGCCGGGCACGTACTACTACGCGGTCGCCTTCGACCCCGGCACGCACCGGACGGTGACCGGCGAGGACCGGTACTACCAGATCCAGTTCGGCCACCGGATCGCGTTCGTGCGCGCCGCCGACGTGCGGGTCGTGCCCTCGCAGGGGTAAGCGCTCCGGCGGGCCGGTCAGCCCTGCTGGAAAAGCTCCGCCGGGAGCGGCTTCAGCAGGGCGTACAGGTCGTCGGTGATGGGACGGTCCCAGGCGGCGATGGTCACCAGCACGTTGTCGCTGCGGTCGAACTGCACGCAGGAGATCCGGCTCTCGGAGAGCTTGAGGCGGCGCACGATCAGCAGGTTGTCGCCCTGCATCACCGGCACGTCCTCGGTGCCGACGACGGTCACCTCCTCGTCGTTCTCCAGGGCCAGCAGCAGCTGGCCCACCTCGAAGGGGACCTGGCCCTCGGGGAGGTCGCGGGCCGGGGAGCCCTCGGGCAGATTGCCGATGATCATGGCGGGGCCGCGGCCGCCGAACAGGTCGTACCGCAGGAAGACGCCCTGGCAGGTGCCGTCGGGGGCGGGCAGCAGCCCGGCGCCCAGGTTGCCGGGCCAGTCGCCCGGGTCCATGGCCAGTACGTCGAAGTCGGGCCCGGCGGGGGTGGCACTGCGGCGGCGGAGGAACGACATGCCGCCATGGTACGTGCCCGGACCCGCCCGGTGGTGTGCGGGCGGCGCCCCGTTCGGGCGTCCGCCGGGCCTTTCCCGCGTCCGCCGGGCCTCGCGGCGGCGGGGTCCTCGCCCGTCTCACTCCTCCGGGGGCGCCGGCGGCACCACCGCGACCGGGCTCGCCGCGTGCAGCAGTACGGCCTGGGCGACGGAGCCCATCATGCGGACGGGGGCCAGCAGGCGCCGCCGGTGGCGGCCGACGACGACCAGGTCGGCGTCCTTGGAGGCGGCGACGAGGTGGCCGGCGGCGTCCCCCGGCACCACGTGGACCCCGGCCCGGACGCGGGGGTGGCGTTCGCGGTGCGGGGCGAGGAAGCCCTCGGCGAGGCTGCGGGTCTCGCTCTCCACGGCGACCTGGTCGATCACCGGCGACACGAGTACGTCGGGGGCGGCGGCCCAGGTCTGCGCGGGCCACGGGTAGGCGGCGATCACCTGGAGGCGGGCGTCGCGCAGGGCGGCCTCGGCGAAGGCGAACGCGAGCGCGGCCTCGTCGGGGCTGTCCACGTGCAGGCCGACGACCACCCGCGGGCCGGGCTCCTCGGGGGCCTCGCCGTGGACCTCGCGTCCGGGGCGGGGCACCACGACGACGGGGCACTCGGCGTCGCGGGCGGCGGCGAGGCCGTTGGAGCCGAGCAGCAGGCTGGCGAAGCCGCCGCGGCCCCGGGAGCCGAGCACCAGCAGCTGGGCCTCGGCGCCGAGTCCGGGCAGCACGGCACCGGGCGCACCCTCCGTGCCGACGTACTCCGCGCCGGTCCCCTCGCCTCGTTCCCGCAGGCGGGTGCGGGCCCGGTCGAGCACCGGGTCGTCTTCGGGGTCCGGGAGGCCGGCGGCCAGGACGTCGGGCCGGGCCCAGGCGGCGTACTGCCGCACGTGCACCACCCGCAGCGGCGCCCGGCGCCTGCGGGCGGCGTCGAGGGCCCAGTCGAGGGCGCGCAGGCTGTCGTCCGACCCGTCGACCGCCGCGATGACCGGCAGGCTGCTCATGGGGTTCCTCACCTCCGGGGATACGACCTCCCCCCTCCCGGGCCAGCCTCGCTCAGGCCCCGGCCCGTCGGGGGTGCTCACGGTCGCGTGTCCGGAAAATCGGGGAGAACACCCCCGGATCGGCCGGTCGGCCGCAGGGAGGTCAGGTGAGGTCGAACTCCCCCTCCCGCGCTCCGGAGACGAACGCGCCCCACTCGGCGGGGGTGAAGATCAGGGAGGGACTTTCCGGGCGGGCGCCGTTCCGCATGGCGATGAACCCCTCGACGAAGGCGATCTGTACATCCCCCAGGCCGCGGCTGCCGGACTGCCACTGCGCGTTGCTGAGGTCCAGCTCCGGCTTGTCCCAGCCCATGAGCGGGCGCTGGTGGGTGGTGCTCTCGGCCACGTCCGTGCTCCTCCCGAGTCGTCGTCCGCGGCCAGCCTAGCGATCTGTTCCGGGCGCCGACAGGCCACGTGAGCGGTGCCTTTCGGTTCGGCGCGGGTCCTCGCACCGGTCCGTCCTCGTGGCGGCGCCGGGAAAACACCCCCTGCCCTCTTGCTCCGGGCGCGCCGGCCTGGATTACTGATCTCCGGATCTCGACCGAATGATCGGTCGCCCGTGGGGAAACGGCCGGTGAGGAGGCGCCCGATGGCGGATGCGACGGCGGAACTGCTGGACGCCGGGGAACGGCTCGACGCCGAGGCGCTGCGGGCGCTGCAGCTGGAGCGGCTGCGGTCGTCGCTGCGGCACGCCTACGAGAACGTGCCGTTCTACCGGGAGTCCTTCGACCGGGCGGGGGTGCGTCCGGAGGACTGCCGTTCGCTCTCCGATCTGGCGCGGTTCCCGTTCACGGTCAAGGGGGACCTGCGGGAGCACTACCCGTACGGGATGTTCGCGGTGCCGCGCGAGCGCGTCCGCCGGATCCACGCCTCCAGCGGCACCACCGGGCAGCCCACGGTCGTCGGTTACACCGACGGCGACCTGTCGGTGTGGGCGGACATGGTGGCCCGCTCGATCCGGGCGGCCGGCGGGAGGCCCGGGGACGTGGTGCACGTGGCGTACGGCTACGGGCTCTTCACCGGCGGCCTGGGCGCGCACTACGGCGCGGAACGGCTGGGCTGTACGGTCGTCCCGGCGTCCGGCGGGATGACGTCCCGTCAGGTGCGGCTGATCCAGGACCTGGAGCCCCGGATCATCATGGTCACCCCCTCCTACATGCTCACGCTCCTGGACGAGTTCGAACGGCAGGGCGTCGACCCGCGCGGCACCTCGCTGCGGGTGGGGGTCTTCGGGGCGGAGCCCTGGACCGAGGAGATGCGGCGGGAGATCGAGGAGCGGTGCGCGATCGACGCGGTCGACATATACGGGCTGTCGGAGGTGATCGGCCCGGGTGTCGCACAGGAGTGCGTGGAGACCAAGGACGGTCTGCACGTCTGGGAGGACCACTTCTACCCGGAGATCGTGGACCCGGTCACGGGCGAGGTGCTTCCGGAGGGCGAGGAGGGCGAGCTGGTGTTCACCTCGCTGACCAAGGAGGCGATGCCGGTGATCCGGTACCGGACGCGGGATCTGACGCGGCTGCTGCCGGGCACGGCGCGGGTGTTCCGGCGGATGGAGAAGGTCACCGGCCGCAGCGACGACATGGTGATCCTGCGCGGGGTGAACCTCTTCCCCACCCAGATCGAGGAGATCGTGCTGCGCACGCCGGGGGTCGCGCCCCACTTCCAGCTGCGGCTCACGCGGGAGGGCCGCCTGGACGCCCTCACGGTGCGGGCCGAGGCGCGCCCCGGCGCCGGTCCGCAGGTGCGGGAGGCGGCGGCGCGGTCCATCGCGGCGGCCGTGAAGGACGGCATCGGGGTGTCGGTGGACGTGGAGATCGTCGATCCGGAGTCGCTGGAGCGGTCGGTGGGCAAGATCCGGCGGATCGTGGACCTGCGGCGGCCGCGCTGACGCCGTCCTCGCCTGCTCGGCCCTGACGACGAGGACTCCGTCCTGACCGAGGAAGCCCTCGGCCGTTTCCCGGACCGGTTCCTCGCCTCCGACGTGTTCGGACCGTCCGGGACACGGCCCACCGCAGGCTCGTGCCGGACGGAGCCTTCAACGCCACGCGTGGCGGATCTTCAGCCGTCCGAATCCCATGGTCCCGGAGATGCGGATCTTCGGCCCGCCGGGGCGGGAACGCCGCAGGGCCTTGTAGCGCAGTTCCTTCCACCCGGTGTGCAGACCCTCGACGTCGACCACCGCGTCGCGAGGCACCGTGATCCTGGCCCCGCCGGTTCCGAGGTGCAGCTCGATGTCGACGACCGGATGGTCGATGATCGCCCGGGACAGATCCAGGCGCACCCTTCCGTACGCGGACCCGGCCTTGAGGACCCGAGGCACCCGCCATGCGCCCCGCCGCCGGATCCGCCCGCCGGCGGCGGCGATCGTCGACGTGGTGCCCGGGCGTTCCTTCGGGAGCGAGGCCAGGGCCGACGCGAGTTCGCCGTGCGTCTTGGCGGTGAGTACCCGGTCGAGACGTTCGTCCATCTCCTCGTGCGAGATGCGCTCATCGGCGTACGCCTCCTGCAGGCGCTGCAGGGCCGCCTCGCGGTCGTCTTCGTCGAGCAGCGGTAACGGGTCTTCCGACGGAGAGTCCACCGTCTCACCCTAGTGCCGCGCCGATGAGATGAAGGTGCCGGGGACCGAAGCGGGCAAGGCGTCCGGCGCGCAGGCCGGCGCACGTTGCCGGTCGGCGACCGAGCACTGGACGAGGACACAGCCGGCTCCAGCCGTGCTTCGGCCGGACGCCGCCGCCTGGCGCACGGTCCTGGCCCCCCTGACACCGGATCAGCGCCGGATGTTCGTGGACACCCTGCTCGCCTACGAGGCCGCCGTGAGCGGCGAGGAGCGCGGCTGAGCCCGTCCTCGGGCCCGTGCGGGGCCCGCGCACGCCCGCCCCATTGACACACCCCCTCACCGACAGGAAAGTTTCACCCCGCACGGCGTTCCACGGCACTCCACGGCTTTCTTGGAAAGACACTTTCAGCCTGGGCGGCGGGAGGCTTCCGATGACGGACGAAGCGACGAGCGGGATCACCCGGCGGCATCTGGGCGCCCGCGCCCTGGCGCTGGGCGGGGCACTGGCGATCGCGCCCTTCGCGGCCGGGCCCGCGGCGGCCGTCCCCGGCCGGGCCGAGCGGCGCCCCACCCTGCGCCACGGCAGCGCCGAACGCGCCGGACTGCTCCCGGCCCACCTGCGGCAACTCGTCACCGACGCCGAGGCGTTCCTCGGCCCCTCCCCCAAGCACCCCTGGTACGCGGGCGCCGTGCTGCTCGCCGGGCGCGGCGGCACCGTGGCGCTGCACGAGCCGATCGGCATGGCGGTGCGCTACCGGGCGTACGACGAGAAGACCGACACCGGCGTCGAGTTCCCGGCCGGGCAGCAGATCCCCATGACCCGGGACACCGTGTTCGACCTGGCATCGGTGTCGAAGCTGTTCACCTCGCTGCTCGCCGTGCAGCAGATGGAGCGGGGAAAACTGGAGCTGGAGGCGGCGGTCGCCTCGTACCTGCCGGAGTTCGGCCGGGCCGGGAAGCAGGACGTGACGATCCGTCACCTGCTCACCCACACCTCCGGTTTCCGTGCCTGGATACCGCTGTACAGCGCGCCGACGTACGAGGAGAAGGTCCGGCTGGTCTACGACGAGGCACCGATCAGCCCGCCCGGGACCGCCTACCTCTACTCCGACCTGAACCTGATCTCCCTCCAGCTGGTGCTGGAGCGGATCACCGGCCGCACCCTGGACACCCTGCTGCGCGAGGAGATCACCGGCCCGCTGGGACTGCGCCGCACCCGCTACAACCCGCCCGCCTCCTGGAGACCGGAGATCGCCGCCACGGAGGACGCCCGCAAGCCCTGGTCGGGCCTGGAACGGGGGCTGGTGTGGGGCGAGGTGCACGACGAGAACGCCCACAGCCTCGGCGGGGTCGCGGGGCACGCGGGGGTGTTCTCCTGTGCCTGGGATCTCGCGGTGCTCGCCCGGACGCTGCTCAACGGCGGCTCCTACGGCCGGGCCCGCATCCTGCGCCCGGAGTCGGTGGAGCTGATGTTCACCGACTTCAACACGGCCTTCCCCGGCGACGAGCACGGGCTCGGCTTCGAGCTGTACCAGCACTGGTACATGGGGGCGATGGCCACGCCGCGCACCGCCGGGCACACCGGCTTCACCGGGACCTCGCTGGTCCTGGACCCGACGACCGACTCGTTCCTCGTGGTGCTGGGCAACTCGGTGCATCCGGTGCGCAGCTGGCGGTCCGGTTCCGCGCCGCGGGTCGCCGCCGCGAACAACCTGGCGCGGGCCGTGCCGGTGCGCCCGGCACGGGGCCGGACCGCCTGGTTCTCCGGGATGCGCGGCGCCGCCACGGCCACCCTCGCGCTGCCCGCGCTGGACACCTCGTCCGGCGGGGCGCGGCTGACCTGCGATCTGTGGTGGGACACCGAGCCGGGGGCCGACGTCCTCGTCCTGGAGGCGACGGACGACGGCGGCTCCACCTGGCGGCCCGTCCCGTTCACGGCCGACCGCCCGGGCGAGGAGCCGCAGCAGCACCCGTCGGGCTCGGCCGGCGGCTGGTCCGGGCGCGTCTGGCACCGGGTCGCCGCCGGCCTCCCGGCCGCCCGCCGGCTCACGCTGCGCTGGCGGTACACGACCGACCGGCTGTACGTGGGCCGCGGGGCGTACGTCGACGGGCTTCGGGTCCGGGCGGCCGACGGCGTCCTCTTCGACGGGGCCCGCCCGGCGGACGCGGCGCGGATCGAGGCGGCGGGCTGGACGCCGTCGGCGGATTAGGGCCTGTCCCCTGTCCGCCTGCTCATCTGCCCGCCTTCTCGTCTGTCCGCCTTCTCGTCTGCCGCCTGCCCGCCTTCTCGCCTACTCGTTGAAGACGGCCTTCTGCACCTCGTTCGGTCCGTCGAAGCGGTCCTGCTTCAGGCCGTCGAGGCGGCTGACCACCTTCTCGTCCGCCTTGTTCTTCCGGGCACGTTCCACCAGGTGCTTCTTGTCCGTCGGGTAGTCCATGCCGCTGAGGGCCTTCTGCAGGTCGATGGGGCTGAGGTCCGCCATGACAGCCTCCTTTTAGGGATATGTCACGGGATTTCCGTTATGCCGTATGTCGCGGTACCCCTCCCCCGGCGACGCATGCGTCCGTCAGCCGGCCGGCCGGTCCGGCGCCTCCAGCACCGCCATGGCCGCGTTGTGCCCGGGCACCCCGCTCACCCCGCCGCCGCGCACCGCGCCCGCCCCGCACAGCAGCACGTTAGGGTGGCGGGTCTCCACGCCCCAGCGGCCGGTGCCCTCCTCGGTATGGGGCCAGGACAGGTCGCGGTGGAAGATGTGGCCGCCGGGCAGCCGCAGCTCCCGCTCCAGGTCGAGCGGGGACTTCGCCTCGATGCACGGCCGCCCGTCCGCGTCGTCGGCCAGGCAGCCGGCGAGCGGCTCGGCCAGGTGGGCGTCGAGCTGGGCGAGCGTCGCCTCCAGCAGTTCCTCGCGCACGGCGTCGTTGTCCCGGGCGAACAGCCGGGCCGGGGTGTGCAGGCCGAAGAGGGTGAGGGTGTGGTGGCCGCGTCCGGCCGGGCCGGGGCCGAGGATCGTGGGGTCGGTGAGCGTGTGGCAGTAGAGCTCCGCGGGCGGGACGGCGGGCGGACGGCCGGCCGCCGCCTCGGCGTGGGCGGTGGCCAGTTGCCCGTACCCCTCGGCGACGTGGAAGGTCCCGGCGAACGCCTCGCGCGGGTCGACCGCGCGGTCCCGCAGCCTCGGCAGCCGTGTGAGCAGCATGTTCACTTTGAGCTGGGCGCCTTCGGCGGGGGCGGGGGCCTCGTCGCCGGTCAGCGCCGCCAGCTCGTGCGGGGAGGCGTTCACCAGGACGTGCCGGGCGGCGGCGACGCCCTCCCCGTCGGCGGTCCGGTAGGCGACCTCGGCCGACCGGCCGTCCGTGGTGATCCGTACCGCCTCGTGCCCGGTGGCGATCTCGGCGCCCGCCGTGCGGGCGGCGGCGGCCAGCGCGCCGGTCAGGGCGCCCATCCCGCCGACGGGCACGTCCCAGGCGCCGGTGCCGCCGCCGATCACGTGGTAGAGGAAGCAGCGGTTCTGTTTCAGCGAGGGGTCGTGGGCGTCGGCGAAGGTGCCGATCAGGGCGTCGGTGAGGACCACGCCGCGCACCAGGTCGTCGGCGAAGTGCTCCTCGATCGCGACGCCGATCGGCTCCTCGAACAGGGCTCGCCAGGCGTCCTCGTCGTCGATCCGGCGGCGCAGTTCCGCCCGGGTGGGCAGCGGTTCGGTGAGGGTGGGGAAGACACGCCGGGCGACGCGTCCGGTCATGCCGTGGAAGCGCTGCCATGCCTCGTACGCGTGCTCGGAGCCGGTGACGCGGGCGAACGACTCGCGGGTCCGCCGCTCGCCGCCGCCGACGAGGAGCCCGGTGGGCCGTCCGTCCCGCTCGGCGGGTGTGTAGGAGGAGACGGCGCGGGCGCGGAGGCGGATGCTCAGGCCGAGGTCGCGCACGATCTTCCGGGGCAACAGGCTGACCAGGTAGGAGTAGCGGGACAGCCGGGCGTCGACGCCCGGGAACGGCCGTGCGGAGACGGCCGCGCCGCCGGTGTGGTCCAGCCGCTCCAGCACCAGCACCGAGCGTCCGGCCCGGGCCAGGTAGGCGGCGGCGACCAGGCCGTTGTGGCCCGCGCCGACGACGACGGCGTCGTACGTTCCCCGTGCCCGGTGTGCGGTCATGGTCCTTGCTAGCACGCGGTGATCGGACGCCGCCAGACCGTCGGCCGCCGGCGGTCCCGGCAGTCCCGGCAGTCCCGTCGGCCCCGTCGGTCAGAGGGCGCCCTGCCGCTGCCGTACCACCGCCACCCTGCGGTACAGCTCGACGGCCTCGGCGCCGCGGCCGAGCTGCTGCAGGCAGTGGGCCTCGTCGTCGCGGCTGGCCAGGGTGTCGTGGTGGCCGGGGCCGAGGATCCGCTCGCGGGCGGCGGCCACCGTGCGGTACTCGGCCAGCGCGTCGGCCCAGCGGCCCAGCCAGCCCAGGCCCACGGCGACCTCGCGGCGGCTGACCAGCGTGTCCGGGTGGTCGGGGCCGAGCACCCGCTCACGGATCGCGCACACCTCGCGGGACTCGGCGACCGCCTCCTCCCAGCGGCCGAGCCGCCCGAGGTTGACGCCGAGTCCGTGCCGGGCGCGCAGCGTCTCGGGGTGGTCGGGGCCCTGGACCCGGGCGCGGTCCCGCGCCAGTTCCCGGTAGAGCGCCAGCGCCTCGGCGCTGCGGCCGAGCCGGCCGAGGCTGATGCCGACCTCGTGGCGGGCCGCGAGGGTGTCGGGGTGGTCGGGGCCGAGCGCCCGGGCGCGGGAGTCGGCGACGTCCTGGTAGGTCCGCAGGGCCTCCTGCCAGCGGCCCAGCTGGCCGAGCGCGTAGGCCACCTCGAAACGGGTGACCAGCGTGTCGGGGTGGTCGGGGCCGAGCACGCGGGCGCGGGCGGCGGCCACCTCGCGGGCCATGCGGTGGGCGTCCTCCGGGCGGCCGAGCCGGCCCAGGTTGAAGGCGAGGTTGTGGCGGCAGCGCAGGGTGTCGGGGTGGTCGGCGCCCATGGTGCGTTCCCGGGCGGCGAGGACCGAGGCGTAGACCTGGTGGGCGTCGGTGTGGCGGCCCAGCCGGCCGAGGACGTACGCCATCTCCTGCCGGGCGGCGAGCGTGTCCGGGTGGTCGGGGCCGAGCACCCGTATCCGGGCCTCGGCCACCCGCTTGTAGGCGCGCAGCGCGTCGGCGACGCGGCCGGTGCGGCTGAGGGCGAAGGCGGCCTCGTAGCGGCTGGCGAGGGTGTCGGGGTGGTCGGGGCCGAGCAGGCGTTCCCGCTCGGCGGCCACCGCGCGGTGCACCTCCCCCGCCTCCGGCCAGCGGCCGAGGCGCCCCAGGCTCAGGCCGGCGTTGTGGCGGCGCGCGAGCGCGGCGACGGCCTCGGGCGGCGGGGCGGGCCGTTCGTCCGGGACGGGCCGTTCGCCCAGGGCGGGTGCTCTCGCCCCGCCCGCCGCGGGCCGCGGGACCCACTCGTCCGCGAGCCCGGCCGCCGGGTGCGGGGGCGCGGTCCGCGGCCCGGGGCCGGCCGCCTTGACGCCCGTGGTCATGCCGTGGGTCCAGGAGGGCAGCCGCGCCCCGCGGCCCGCCGGCTCCAGGACCCGCGTCCGGTCGGCGGCGGCGATGGCAGCGGCGGCCGGGGCGTACGCCGGTGCCGTGCGGGCCGCGGTGATCCGGCGGCCCAGCTCCCGGGCGTCGCGCGGGCGCTGCCCGGGGTGCTTGGCCAGCAGCTCCAGGATGATCTCGTCCAGGTACTCGGGCAGTTCGGGGCGGTGCTCGCGCGGCGGGCGGGGCGGGGTGTCGCGGTGGCCGACGAGGACGGCCCAGGCGTCGTCCTGGTCGAACGGCGGCACTCCGGTGGCGATCTCGTACAGGACGCAGCCCAGCGAGTACAGGTCGCTGCGCCGGTCCACCCCGGTGCCGGCGATCTGCTCCGGGGACATGTAGTGCGGGGTGCCCAGGGCGATGCCGGTGCCGGTCAGCCGGGCGGTGAAGCCGACGTCGTGGCCGAGGCGGGCGATGCCGAAGTCGCAGATCTTCACGGTGCCGTCGGCCAGCCGCACGATGTTGGCGGGTTTCAGGTCGCGGTGCACGATGCCCTGCTCGTGGGTGTAGGCGAGGGCCGCGGCGACCTGCTCGGCGATGTCGACGACGTCGGCGACCGGCAGCGGATGGCCCTTGTTGTCCTCCAGGAGCTGGCTGAGGTTGCGCCCCCGGAGCAGCTCCATGACCAGGAAGAGGACGCCGTCGTACTCGCCGAAGTCGTGGACGACGGTCACCCCGCGGTGCTGGAGCGCGGCGGCCACCCGCGCCTCACGCCGGAACCGCTCCCGCAGCACGCGGGTGAAGGACTGTTCGTGGGCCGTGCCCAGCGGCTTGAGACACTTGACGGCGACGTGGCGGCCGAGCGACTCGTCCCGTGCCCGCCACACCTCGCCCATGCCGCCGCGCCCGATCCGGTCGAGCAGCCGGTACCGGCCCTGGATCAGCCTGCTGTCCCCCATCTCCTGCGCCCGCCCCCGTCGCTGGTTGTCCCGCCCTCCCCTGGTTCGTCCAGTATGGCGAGCTGTCGCCCGAGTTTGTACGGGGCCCGGTGCGGGCCGGCTCCGTGCCGGGCGCGGGCGCGAAGGAGGGGTTTGGGCGGGTCCCGCCGGTGCGGACGTGCGGGAACGGGCCCCGGCGGGGCGCCCGTGACGGGCGGGCGCCGGGTGACGGGGGCGGGGCCGGGGGCCGGTCTGCCGTACGGCTCGCGCACGCGGGAAGCAGGGCCGGGTACGTCAGGTGTGCCATGCGGTGCCGCGGCGGCTCGCACACCGGGGCGAGGAGTGCCTGCGCCGGGGGGCGGAGCGGGACGTCGTGCACATGGCGTGCCTCGTCTCCACGGCCGTCCCGGCCCGTGGGGCGGGCATGCCTGGGGGCCTTCGCGGACACCGGTCCGCCCCGGCCCGCGGCGCGGGGCGCGGGGGCCTCCGGAGGCGGACCGCTGCCCGCGCGGTCAGGCGAGGGTGGCGAGGAAGTCCGTGCAGGCCCTGGCGCAGGCGCGGCACGCCGCCGCGGTGTCCTCGGCGCCGGGGTGCCCGTCGAAGACGTGCGCGCTCTCCAGGCACACCTGCCGGCACCACTCCACCTGGACGCGGATCGCCTCCTCGTCCACCTGGTTCTGCTCGGACAGCACACGGCAGGTCGCGTCGCACACCTCCGCGCACATGATGCCCTTGCGTCGTACGAGTTCCTGGTTCTCGGTCCCGTCCGGGTCCACGAGGCTCGCGCGCACCGCGCACGCCCGGGCGCACTCCGTGCACGCCTGCGCACAGGCGAAGCGGTCCTCCAGGAACCGGAACAGCTCCTGCTGGGATGTCGTCGATGTCACAAGGCGCGGGTAGCCCTGGCGAGGGGGCGTCAAACCCGCCCGCCGCCCAGCGTTCCCAAGGGTTTCCGGCCGTTTTCCGCACCGCCGCGCCGGGCACCCGTGGACTCTTCCGCACACCCTGACGGACGGAGGTGGGTCCCGTGCCGGGACGTGAGGAACTGCCGTCGACCCTGGAGCGGTCGCCCGAGGAAGCCCAGCGCACCTGGATCAAGGCGCACGACTCGGCCGTGGCGGAGTACGGCGAGGGCGAGCGGGCGCACCGGGTGGCGTACGGCGCGCTGAAACACACGTACGAGAAGGTCGGCGACCACTGGGAGCGCAAGGAGGGCGGCCGCAAGGGCCCCTCGGATCCGCGCTCGGCCCGGCCGCGGCGGCAGGGCGGCCGCAGCGGCGAGGGCGTCGACGAGCAGGCGTCCAAGGAGCACCTGTACGACATCGCCCGGCGGCTGGGGATCGAGGGCCGGTCGCGGATGAGCAAGGCGGAGCTGCTCGACGCGGTCCGCAAGGCGAACCGTTCGCAGACGCGAGCGGCCCGGTCGGGGTGAGCAGGTTGGCCGGGGCCGCGCGGGGTACTCGCGTGCCATGACTACCGCATGGATGGATCTGGCCGCGGGCCGTGGCGCCCTCGGTGTCGGGCTGGTCGTGGCCGCCGTCGTGGTGGTGGCCCTGCTGATCGGCGCTTTCGCGATCGGCATTCGCAGCAAGCGCCGGGAGCCGCCCCGGCCGCGCCCGGAGGAGCAGCCCCGGCTTCCCGACGGAGGCCCGGTCCGAGAGGTGAGGGAGAACCGGGAACCCGACGAGATGCCCCGGACCGACGAGCGCCTGACGCCGCACGAGCTGAGGGGGCACGGCACCATGGGCGATCGTTCCGCCCCGACGGGCGAACGGCCCCGCTGGGACGAGGGCAGCAGCGGCTCGTTCGGCAGCGGCGGACCGGGCGCGCGCTGATCAGACGCCGTTCCGACCGCTGTGTCCCCGGCCGCGCTGCGCAGGCCGCCGTACAGAGGAAGTGAGAACCATGGCCGACCCCGCCCGCAACACCCTCCCACTGCCCGATTACGACCATCTGCCGATCGGCGGGCTGGAGAGCCGGATCCGGTCGCTGGGCGTCGAGGAGGTGGAGGAGCTGCTGGCGTACGAGCGGTCGCACGCCGACCGCCTGCCGGTGACGGAGGTGCTGGCATCCCGCCTGGAGCAGTTGAAGTCCGGTGCCGAGCCGTCGCCGGGCGACCCCGGCGCGCTGCGGCCCGAGCAGAGCGCGGGCCACGCGGGCTCCCCCGTGTCGCCGGCGACCTCCCCTCAGCCCATGAGCCCGCCGCCGCACGGCACCCCCGACCAGCGGGGCAAGCCGAAGGGGAACCGCACGTAAGGCGTGCGGTCCGCGCGCCGGCGCGGAAAGGCACCGGGCCGTCGCCCCGGTGACCCGGGCGTCCCGCGCGGCGACCGGCACACGCCCACCCGGCTGCCGTGGGGCAGCCGGGTGGGCGTTCGCGCGTCAGGCGTCCGGTTCCCGCCGGGCGGGGAAGACGGCGTCCGTGTGCTCGCCCAGCCCAGGCGGCGCGAGCCGGTAGCGCGCCGGGGTGGCGCCGAAGCGGACGGGGTGGGCGACCTGGGGGGTGCCGCCGGCGTCCACCACGGCCTGGAGGCCGAGGCGTTCGGCGTACGCGAAGGCCTCGTCGAGGGCGTTGACCGGCCCGGCCGGCACTCCGGCCGCGGGCAGGACCTCGGCCCAGTGGTCGGCCGTGCGGGTGCGCAGCCGTTCCTGGAGGACGGCGCGCAGGTCCGCCCGGTGGGCGACGCGGTCGGGGTTGGTGCGGAACCGCGCGTCGTCGGCGAGTCCGGGCCGCCCCAGCAGCGCGGTCAGCGCGGCGAACTGCCGGTCGTTGCCGACCGCGAGGGCGATCGGCCGGTCGGCGGCGTGGAAGGTCTCGTACGGCGCGATGCTCGGGTGGGCGTTGCCGAGCCGCCCCGGCACCACTCCGGCGGCCACGTAGCCGGAGGCCTGGTTCGCCAGCGCCGACAGCAGCGAGCCGAGCAGGCTCACCTCGACGAGCTGGCCGCGGCCGGTGCGCTCCCGGTGGCGCAGGGCGGCCAGGATGCCGAGGCAGGCGTGCAGGCCGGTGATGACGTCGACGAGGGCGACGCCCGTCTTGACGGGTTCCCCGCCGGGCTCGCCGGTGACGCTCATCAGGCCGCCGACGGCCTGGACCAGCAGGTCGTAGCCGGGCAGGGCCGCGCCCGCGCCGGTGCCGAAGCCGGTGACGGAGCAGTAGACGAGCCGCGGGTCGGCCGCGAGGAGTTCGCCGGGGCCGAGTCCGAGCCTGTCCATGGTGCCGGGGCGGAAGTTCTCCACGACCACGTCCGAGCGGGCGATCAGCTCGCGGGCCCTCTCCCGGCCTTCGCCGGTGGTCAGGTCCAGGGCGACGGAGCGCTTGTTGCGGTTGACGCCGAGGAAGTAGGTGGAGGTGCCGGAGGCGTCGGCGGGCGGGCGCCAGGACCGGGTCTCGTCACCGCTTCCGGGGCGCTCCACCTTCACGACCTCGGCGCCCAGGTCGGCCAGGAGCATCGTCGCGTAGGGCCCGGCCAGCACGCGGGAGAAGTCCGCGATCCGTATTCCGTGCAGCGCCCCCACGGACTCGTCGTCCCCCGTATCGCGGCTCGTCGGCATCCTCGGCTCCCTCTCTCGCTCCGGCCCCGGAAGCGGCGCGTCCCGGTCCCATGAACGACTTGTACGCGCCCGGCCGCGCTCCCACACGTGAGCTGCGCCACCCCGGCGCGCGACGCGGCGGGCGGTGCCCGATGCCTGATGCCCGGTGCCCGATCGCCGCACGAGCCTCACGGGCCGCACGAGCCGCACGGCCCGGGGGGCCGCACGGTCCGGTGAGGATTCAGGTGGTGCGGCGGACGACGAGTTCCGTCGGGAGGACGACACGTCGCGGCCGTTCCTCGCCGTTCACGGCCGCGACGACCAGCCGGGCCAGCTCTCCGCCCATCTTCTCCACCGGCTGCGCCACGGTGGTCAGCGGCGGATCGATCTCGCCGCTGCTCGGATCGTCGCCGAACCCGACGACCGCCACGTCGTCGGGCACCCGCCGCCCCGCGGCGCGCAGGGCGCGCAGCACCCCGTAGGCGACGGTGTCCGAGGCGGCCACCACCGCGTCCACCGGCACCCCGCGCTCCAGCAGCCGCGCCGTGGCCCGCGCGGCGCCCTCGGTGGTGTAGTCGCTCTCGACGACCAGGGCACCGTCCGGGCGCAGGCCCACGTCGGCCAGGCCACGCCGGTACCCCTGGTGGCGGTCGTGGCTCGATCGCATCGTCCGGACGCCGGTCACCATGGCGATGTGCCGGCGTCCCCGCTCGTACAGGTGGTGGACCGCGCGGCGGGTGCCGCCGGCGTTGTCGGCGTCGAGGTAGCGTGCTCCGGACAGTCCGAAAGGGCGGCCGATGAAGACCACGGGGACGCCGGATGCCTGGAGGGTCTGTCCGAGCGGGTCCCCGCGCTGCGGCGCCAGCAGCATCACCCCGTCGATGTGCCGGCCGCGCACATACTGCTCCAGCCACTGCCGGTCGTCCGCGCAGCGGCCCACGACCAGGACGAACCGGAAGGGTGTGGCCGCCAGTCCGGCGGCCACACCCTGGATCAGCCGGGTGAAGAAGGGCTCGCCGAAGACGTGTGTCTGGTCCTCGGGGATGACGACGCCCACGGCGTCCGCGCGGTCGGTGACGAGCTGCCGGGCGGCGAAGTTCGGTACGTAGCCGAGGCGTTCGATGGCGTCCTGGACGGCGCGGGCGCGCTCGCCGCTGACGGGTACCTCACCGCGCACCACGCGGGAGACGGTGGACGGCGAGACGCCGGCCAGCGCGGCGACGGCGGACAGCGTGGGACGCCGTGCCGGGCCCTCCCGCCGCGCTCCCCTGTCGTTCGTCACGATGCCTTCCCGCCCTGCCCCGCCCCGCTCACCGCACGGCCGCGCCGAGCCGGCGGTCATCTCCATGTGCCGATCATCCGATTGTAGGCAGGGGTCCGTCCGGCCCCGTGGCCGCCGGTCACCCCCCGTCGAGCCAGTACCGGCGGGGGGCGGCGAGCGGTTCCAGTTCGTCCCACAGGTCCCGGGGCACCGGCCAGGAGGCATGACGGAGGGTCTCGTCCACCCGCTCCGGCCGGGAGAAGCCGACGACGGTCGAGGCGATCCGCGGATCGCGCAGGGAGAACTGGAGCGCCGCCGCGGCGAGCGGCACGCCGTGGCGTGCGCAGACCCGTTCCATCTCCCGGATGCGGCCGAGCACTTCGAGCGGTGCCGGCCGGTAGGCGTACGAGGTGGTCCGTGCCGTGCCGCGGGCCAGCACGCCCCCGCCGAAGACCGCCGCGTTGACGACGGCCATCCCGCGCGCGTGGGCGTCGTCGATCAGTTCGCCGGCGCTGCGGTCGACGAGGGTCCAGCGGTTGTGGGTGATCAGGACCTCGAACACGCCGGTCTCCACGTAGCGGCGCATCAGGGGCGCGGGGCCGCCGGCCACGCCGATGTGGTCCACCAGACCTTCGCGCCGCAGCTCCACCAGCGTGTCCACCGGGCCGCCGGGCGCGGTGGCGTGGCCGAAGTCCATCCGCTCCGGGTCGTGCAGGTGGAGCAGGGGGAGCCGGGACAGGCCGAGGCGTTCCAGGCTCTCCTCCAGGGAGGCCCGTACCCGGGCGCCGGAGAAGTCCCCGTCCGGGCCGGGGTCGACCTTGCTGGCGAGGACGAAGCCGTCGGGCAGGCCGCCCTGTTCGGCCAGTGCGGCGCCGATGCGCCGTTCGCTCTCTCCGGCCCCGTAGTCGTTGGAGGTGTCCAGGAAGTTGATCGGTCCCGCCAGCACGCGCCGCACCGTGTCGACCGCCCGGTCGCGCGGCACCTCGTAGCCGAACGCCTCCGGCATGCTGCCGAGTACGGCACCGCCCGCGCACACCGCGGACACGGTCAGCCCGGTGCCGCCGAGGGGGCGCAGCCAGGGGCGCGCGTCCGGCCCGGTCATCGCGCGCCGCCCGCGGTGGGCACGGGAGCGCCGGCCGCGGCGCCGGCGGCCGACGGCGGCTTGGGGACACGGGCGGGGCCGTCCAGGGGCGGCAAGGGGTGAACCGGCACTGGGTTCTCCTCTCGTACGGGCGGTGAACGCGTCGGCGGCGGGGTGAGGCGGGATGGGATGGGATGGGATGAGTAAGCGTGCCCCAAGGCCCGGGCCTTGGGGCGTCCGGGCGTCCGGGCGTCCGGGCGTTTCACTCAAAGTCGCTCGGAGCCGCTCGGAGCCGCTCGGCTCAGAGTTCCCAGCGGGCGTGTCCGCGCGCCACGAGCGTACGGGCGTTGCCGTCGAGCAGTCCGTACGGGTCGAGGTCGGTGTCGTCGATCTCGGCGACGCACCAGCGCACGCTGCCGGGCAGGTGCCGCAGGGCCGCGGCGAGGTCCACGCGGCCGGTGCCGATGGGGGTCTGCGGCTGCCAGGGCTCGGCCGGACCGTCCTTGACGTGCAGGGCCAGGGTGCGTTCCCCGAGGCCGGTGAGGACGGCGGCCGGGTCGGCGCCGGCGGCCACCACCCAGTAGACGTCGAGCTCCGCGCGCAGCGCGTCGCCGGCGCGGGACCAGAAGCGGTCCCACGCGGTGGTGCCGTCGGGCAGGCGGGCCCATTCGAACCAGTGGTTGTGGTAGCCGAGGGCGATGCCGTGGGCCGCGAGTTCCTCGGCCGCGGCGCCCATGCGGGCAGCGAAGGCGTCGAGGGCGGCGACGCCGTCGGGAGTGGTGACGCCGGTGAAGGTGTCCTCGTCGAACGGGACCGGCCCGGCGACCATGTGGGGGTGCGGGACGAACACCGTGCCGGCGCCCAGGGCCCGGCACTCCTCGACGAGTTCGCCGAGGTCGCCGGGCAGCCCCGCGTGCACGGCGGAGACCGCGAGACCCGCGGTGTCCAGCGCGGCCCGCAGGGCGCGGACCTCCGCGAGGCGTTCGGCGGCGGACCGGCCGGGGGCGCACAGGCCGAACGGCTCGACGTACCGGAAGCCGATCCGCGCCAGGCGCGCCAGCGCGGCCGCGCGGTCGGCGGCGAGCTGGTCACGGATGCTGAAGAGCTGGACGGACAGGGGGACGGGGGCGGGAGACATGTACTTCCTGACTCGGGGGGGAGGGACCGGCGGCCGGCAGGGAGGGGCCGGGACCGGCAGGGGGACCGGTGGCCGGCGTCAGTCGACGAGGAGGGGCCGCAGGGTGCGGTGGGCGATGCGCAGGCCCTGGGTGACGCGCTCGGGGTCGCCGCTCCAGACGGGGTCCTCGTGCTCGACGGAGAGCGTGCCGGTGAAGCCGTGTTCGTAGAGCCGGTCCACGACGCGCCGCCAGTCCACCTGGCCCAGTCCGGGCACGCGGTAGCGCCACCAGCCCATGTCCCAGGGGTTGCCGTCCTTGGCGGTCTTGCCGAAGAAGCCGTAGCGCTGCCGGGCTGCGGCGTCCAGTTCGACGTCCTTGGCCTGGGCGTGGGCGATGCGGTCGATGTAGGGGGCGATGGTCTCCACCGGGTCGATGCCGATCCACGTCAGGTGGGAGGGGTCCCAGTTGAGGTAGAAGCCCAGGTCGAACATCCACTCCCACAGCTCGGGCGAGTAGGCGAGGTTCCCGGGGTAGCCGTCGGGGTGCCAGCCCTCCATGACGCAGTTCTCGATGACGAGCTTCACGTCGCGTTCGCCTGCGTACTCGACGAGTTCGGGCAGGATCCGCTCGGCCTCGGCGAGGTTGTCGGCGACCGGTTTGGTCCAGTCGCGGCCGATGAAGGTGCCGACGTGGGGAACGCCGAGGGCGTGGGCGGCGTCGATGGCGTGCCGCAGGTGGGTGCGGATCTCCTCGCGGCGCCGCGGGTCGGGGTGGAGGTTGTTCTCGTAGTAGGCGAGCGCCGACAGCTCCAGGCCGTGGCGGGCGAACAGGTCGCGGGTCTCCTCCGCCTGGCGGGGGCCGAAGTCGGCGACGGGCAGGTGGCCGGCCTCGAAGTCGCGTCCGCCGGTGGCGGGCCAGACCGCCACCTCCAGTGCCTGGTAGCCCGCCTCCCGCGCCCAGGCGGCGATCTCGGCCAGGTTCCACTGGGGCAGGCAGGCGGTCAGCATGCCGAGGGTGATGGTGCTCACGGTTCCACCTTCGTCCAGGTGTCGTTTTCGGAGGAACGCAGGACCGCCTCGACCAGCCGGGCCGAGCGCAGGCCGTCGGCGAAGGTCGGCAGTCCGTCCTCCTGTTCGGGGGTGAGGTCGCCGCGGACGGCGGCGTAGGTGTCGGCGACGAACGCCTCGAAGCACTGCGCGTACCCCTGGGCGTGCCCGGCGGGCAGCGCGGACAGGCGGCGCTGCTCGGCGGAGCCGTGTTCGGGGTCGCGGACCAGGATGCGGTGGCCTTCGGCACTGCCGAGCCAGGCCGTCTCCGGGTTCTCCTGGTCGAACACCGCGCTGCCCAGGGAGCCGTCCAGTTCGAACCAGAGGCGGTTCTTGCGGCCCGCCGAGACCTGGGAGACCACGGTGGAGCCGAGCAGGCCGCCGGCGGTGCGCAGCAGGACGGCGGCGCTGTCCTCGGTCCGTACGGGGACGCGTCCCGCGGCCGGGGCGGTCGAGCGGGTGAAGCTCGGGCCGGCGGGCGCCGGCCGGGTCGGTACGGCGATGGAGGTGCGGGCCAGGACCTCGGTGAAGCGCTCGCCGGTCACCCACTCCACCAGGTCGCACCAGTGGGAGCCGATGTCGGCGAACGCCCTGGAGGGGCCGCCGAGTCCGGGGTCGACGCGCCAGCTGGAGGCATCCGGAGAGAGCATCCAGTCCTGGAGGTAGCTGCCGTGCGCCAGGTACCACTCGCCGAACTCGCCGGCCAGCCGGCGGGCGCGGATCTCGCGCACCAGCGGGTGGTAGCGGTAGACGAACGGCACGGTGGCGACCAGGCCGCGCTCCTCGGCGAGGTCCGCCAGCCGCCGCGCCTGCCCGGCGTCGGTGCCCAGCGGTTTCTCGCACACGACGTGGCGGCCGGCGCGCAGCGCCGCCTCCGCGTACGGGGCGTGCGTGGCGTTGGGCGTGCAGATGTGCACGACCTGGACCCGGTCGTCGGCGAGGACGGCGTCGATGTCGTCGTAGGCGCGTGGGATGTTCCACCGCGCGGCGGTCTCGCGGGACCGCTCGGGCGTGGAGGCCAGGACGCCGACGACGTCGGCGCCCGCCAGGAGCGCGGCACGCCGGTGCACGGCGGCGATCATGCCGGCTCCGACAAGGGCGACGCCGAGGGGCTCGCGGCGGTGCGGCGCGGGCGGGCCGCCGGGCCCTCCCGGTGCGCCGGGTCCGTTCGGATCGCTGGGTTCGGTCACCCGAGGTCCTCCCGTGGGGTGCGGTCACTGTGGGTGTCTCACGCCCAGGTTCCGTCAGCAAGGACATTAAGCAGGGCCATTTACAAACACAAGAGTCACTATTTATTTTCTTTCCAGTCATTAATCGGGTCGTTAATGAGGGAAGACGGCCGCGTCAGGAGGCGTGAACATGGTGCAACCGGTACGGCTGGCCCTCCCGCAGATCACCGGCCGCAGCGAGGGGAGCGTGGTGCGCAGCTCGCTGGCCCGCCTGATCGCCTCCGGCGCGGCCTCCTCCCGGGTGGCGCTGGTGCGGGCGACCGGGCTGTCCCGTACGGCGGTCAACACCCACCTGGAGCCGCTGCTCGCGGCCGGGGTGGTGGTCGAGGACGGGCAGGCGGCCCCCGAGGGGCGGGGCCGCCCGGCGCACCGGCTCGCGCTCGCCCCGCGCGCCGGGGTGGTGGCGGTCGCCGACGTCGGCACGCAGTCGGCGTACCTGGCCGTCGCCGACCTGGACCAGACGGAGCTGGCCCGCCGGCACATCGCCCTCGACGTCTCCCTCGGCCCGTCCGCCGGCCTCGACGCGCTGGCCCGGGGCCTGCTCGGCGCGCTGGAGGCGGCGGGCGTCGCCCCGGCCGCGGTGCGCTGCCTGGTGGTGGGGCTGCCGGGGCCGGTGGACCCGCGGCTGGGCCGGCCCGTGCGGCCGCCGATCATGCCGGGCTGGGACGGTTTCCCGGTCGGTGACGCGCTGCGCGACCGGTTCGGCTGCCCGGTGCTGGTCGACAACGACGTCAACCTCCGGGCGCTGGGCGAGGCGCGGGCCCGTCCGCCGCAGGAGTCGCCGCTGCTCTACCTCACGGTCGGCACGGGCATCGGCGGCGGCCTGGTGGACGCCGACGGCGTGCTGCACCGCGGCGCCGACGGCGCGGCCGGGGACATCGGACACGTGCGGGTGAGCGCCGCGGACGACGTGGTGTGCGTGTGCGGCAACGTCGGCTGCGTCGAGGCGGTCGCCTCCGCCGGTGCCGTACTGCGCAGGCTCCGGGCCGGGCGGGAGGACCTGGTGACCATCGAGGACCTGGCCGACCGGCTGCGTTCCGGGGACCCGGACGCCGTACGGGCGGTGCGGGAGGCCGCCGAGCCCATCGGCGAGGTCGTCGCGGCCCTCGTGCACTTCTACAACCCGCGCACCATCGTCGTGGGCGGCCTCATCAGCTCCGCCAGCGACGACGTGCTGGCCGGGGTGCGCGCCGTCGTCTACCGGCGGGCGCTGCCCCTGGCCACCCGCAATCTGCTGCTGGGGCACAGCGTCCTGGGCGACGGGGCGGGCCTCGCCGGCGGGGTGGCCGCCGGCATCGAGGCGGTGCTCGCTCCCGACCACATCGACGCCCTGCTCGGCGGCGCATCCGCGTGATCGCCGGGGCGCTGTCCGGCGCACATTCGTGACAGCGCTGTCAGAAAACCCTTGACAGCGCTGTCATCCCGCACCGATCATCAGGGGGTCTCACCCCTCACGGTTTCCGTTCACCCCGGATCGGCCGGCCGTTCACGCCGGCGCACGGCCCGGCGCGCGACGCGCCCCGCCTCCGGGACCCATGGGCCGGCCCGCCCCGAGCGGCCGCCCGAGGCACGAACGAGAGACACGACCATGGCAACGACCAAGGCCGACCCGGACACCGGCATGGCCCCCCGCGAGCTGAAGCCCGGCCAGCGCACCCGCGTCTGGGTCGCCTCCCTGGACTCCGACACCCCCGAACTGGTCCACGAGACCTCCGACATCCTGCTGGAGGCCCCCAACTGGAGCCCCGACGGCGGGAGTCTGCTGCTCAACGGCGACGGCCGGCTCTGGCGGCTGGACCTCGGCACGGAGGCGGCCCGGCCGGTGGAGATCCCCCTCGACGGCGTCCCGGCGATCAACAACGACCACGTCCTGTCCCCGGACGGCGAGTACGTCTACCTCTCCGGCATGGACGGCCACCTGTACCGCGCGCCCCGCACCGGCGGCCCCGGCGTCCGCCTGACCGGGGACGACGGGACGCTGCACTTCCTGCACGGCATCAGCCCCGACGGCACCACCCTCGCCTACGTGGAGATCCCGCGCGGCGTGGACGGCGCCCCCGGCCGGCTGGCCCTCATGCCCGCCGACGGCGGCTCCGGCCGCGTACTCGACACCGGTGACGGCCACATCGACGGCCCGGAGTACTCGCCCGACGGCCGGTGGATCGTCTTCAACAGCGAGGCGTTCACGACCGCGCCCGGCCACGCCCAGCTCGTCCGCCTGCCCGCCGAGGGCGGCCCGGTCGAGCGCCTGGTGACCTCCGGGACCGTCGACTGGTTCCCGCACCTGTCCCCCGACGGCCGCTTCGCCACCTACGTGGCCTTCCCCGCCGGCACCCTCGGCCACCCCGAGGACCTCGACGTGGCCGTCCACGTGGTCGCCACGGACGACTGGTCGACGCCCCTGCGCACCTACCCCCTCTTCGGCGGCCAGGGCACCCTGAACGTCAACAGCTGGGCCCCCGACAGCCGGCGCTTCGCGTTCGTCTCCTACCCGCTCGACGGCCGCTGACCGGCGCCCGGCCGGTCCGTCGCCCCGCCCCACCGCACCGGCCGGTCCGGACCGGTCCGGACCGGCCGCGGCACCCGGACCGCCGGAGCCTTCTCCCCTCCCGCCGGGCCACCACCCCGGGTCCGGCGCGCCTTCCCCTCCCCCACCGGACGGCCACCCCCGCCCGGCACCCCCGCCGGGGCCGTCACGCCCGGCCCCGGCACCCTCTCCCCCGCCCCGGCCGGGCGGACCCGTCGCACCGGCCCGCAGGCACCCCCGTCCCCGCCGGACCCGCCCCCGCCCGTCCGGCTCCCTCCCCGTGTTGAAGGGCGGTCCGAGATGACCGACGACAACGGCTTCCGCAGTCTTTTCGACGGCGAGACCCTCGACGGCTGGTACGCCGTGCCCCGCAGTTACGGCACCCAGTGGCCGGGCGGCCCGCACGTCCTGGACGACGACGGCTTCCCGCCGGACTACCAGGCGCACGCCGACGCCCACCCGGCCAGGTGGACCGTGGAGAACGGCGAACTGGTGGGCCGCCAGCACCCGCCCGGCAGCGGCTACGGCGGCTACCTGGTCAGCGAGGAGTCCTTCGGCGACTTCGAACTGGTCCTGGAGGCCAAGCCCGACTGGCCCGCCGACAGCGGCATCCTGATCCGCCGCCGGCCGCACTCCTGGGAGGGCCTGCAGATCCTCCTCGACCACCGCAGGTCCGGCTCGATCGGCGGCTACTACGGCAACGGCATCGGCGCCTTCCACGCCGTCCCGTTCGCGCTGGACGCCGCACGCGACGGCCAGGGCACCCCGGTGGGGCTGCGCGAGGACGACCCGGCCACCAGCCTGGAGCCGTTCACCCCGGCCAAGCGGGCCATGCTGACCAAGGCCTGCGGCATCGACGAGTTCCTCGCCGTCTGGCGCTGGAACGACTGGAACGAGTTCCGCATCCGCTGCGTCGGCGACCTGCCGCTCGTCACCACCTGGATCAACGGCCTGCTCGTCGCCGAGATCGACCTCGCGACCCTCACGGCACCGCACTACGACGCCGAGGCCGTGCACGCCCTGCTCGGCTCGCGCGGGCACATCGCGCTGGAGGTGCACGACACCGACAAGCGCATGGGCCTCGACCGGTGGGGCGCCGACGCCGCCTGCCGCTGGCGCCGCCTGCGCGTCAAGGAACTCTGACCCCGGCCCGCGCCGCCCCGGGGCCGCGCCGCCCCCACTCCTCAGCGACCGCTTGATTCTCAAGGGAGAGGATCATCAATGAACAAATCCTCCGGACTGTACGCCCGCCTCGGCGCGATGATGGTCCTCGAATTCCTCGTCTTCGGTTCGTGGTACCCGACGATCGGCCTCGTCCTCAGCGAGAACGGGCTGGGCGACCTCATCGGCCTCGTCTTCGTCTTCTCCTCACTCGCCGCCGTCATCTCCCCCCTGTTCGTCGGCGCACTGGCGGACCGTTTCTTCCAGGCCCAGAAGGTGTTCGGCGTCCTGCACCTGGCGGGCGCCGCCATCCTGTTGTTCATCCCCAGCGCGGTGGCGGCCGGGAACGACGCCCTCTTCCTGGTCCTGCTCTTCGCCTTCACCCTCTTCTTCCAGCCGACCCAGGCGATGCCCAACAACATCGCGTTCGTGCACATGAAGGACCGGCACGACCTCTTCCCCTACATCCGGTCACTGGGCACCGCCTCCTGGATCGTCGCGGGCCTGATCGTCGGCCAGACCGGCCTGTCGGCGAGCTCCACGATCTTCTACCTCGCGGCGGGCTGGTCCCTCCTGCTCGGCCTGTACTCCTTCACCCTGCCCGCGACCCCGCCGCAGCAGCGCGACGCGCGGTTCAAGCCGGGTGACGTCATCGGCAGCGGCGCCTTCGCCCTGTTCCGGCAGCGCCGGTTCGTGGTGCTGATGACCTGCATGCTGCTGATCTCCGTCCCCATCGCCGTCTACAACGCGTACGGTTCCACCTACCTGTCCGTCGCCGGGATCGAGAACGTCGCCTCGGTGATGTCCCTGGGCCAGGCCTGCGAACTGGTCTTCATCCTGGTGCTGCCCCTGCTGCTGCGCACGGTGGGCTACCGGGGCGTGCTCACCATCGGCCTGCTCTGCTGGGTCGCCCGCTGCGTGCTGTTCATGTCCATGAGCACCGGGCCCTCCTGGCTGGCGTTCGTGGTGGTCGGCATGCACGGCGCGTGCAACGACTTCTTCATGATCACGGCCTGCATCTACGTGGACCGCATGGTGACGCCGGCGCTGAAGGCGCAGGCGCAGGCGCTGGTGTTCTTCCTGAGCATCGGTGTCGGACAGGGCCTCGGCGCACTGATCGCCGGCCTGATCTACAACGGCACGATCGGCAACCACGCCACGAGCGACCTCGGCCACTGGAACGCCCTGTGGGGCATCGCCACCGCCGTCTCGCTGCTGACCTTCCTGGTGTTCGCCGTCCTCTTCCGCGGCCCCCGGGCGGAGAAGTCCGCGCCGCCGGCGGGCCCGAAGAGCCCTCAGGAGGCGGGCCCCGATCCCTCGGACGGGCCCGGCACGCCGTCGCCCGAGCTGTCCCGCACGTGACGGACCCCGCCCCCCGCGCTCCCACCGGCCCGCCTCCGCCGCGAGACCCCTGCCGCCCCATCCCTCGCCACTTTCCCCCACCCCACCCCGCACCGCACCGAAGGAGCACTTTCGTGAAGAACCCCGTACCGCTGACCGGCTTCATCCAGATCGCCCTGGTCGTCGAGGACATGGACCGCGCCCTGGACGCGTGGTGCGAACTGCTGGACGTGCCCCGTCCCGCCGTCCGTGTCACCCCCGCGGAGCCGAACCCCCAGGAGACCTACCGCGGCCGGACCGCCTGCTACGGGCTGAAGTTCGCGGTGATCGAGTGCCAGGAGCGCGGGTTCGTCATCGAGCTGCACGAGCCGGACGAGAACCCCTCCACCTTCCGGGAGTTCCTCGACCGGCACGGCAACGGCGTCCACCACATCGGTTTCCAGGTGGGCGAGGCGCGCGACGCGGTGGTCGGTGAACTCCGGGAACTCGGGTACGCAGTACGGAACCTGGGCCTGTACCCGGGCGGCAGCTGGACGGTGGTGGACGGCGAGGCGAACCTCGGGGTGAACCTCAACATCAAGCCCCGCCCCTGACCCCGGCCTCCGGGACGGAAAGCCGTTCGCCGCCGTACCGCCCGGGCGACGGGCCCGGCGGCGAACGGGCCGCCGCGCTCAGCGGCGGGGAGCGGGAGCCCCGTCCACGGCGCGCACCGCTGCCAGGACCACCAGCAGCGAGACGAGCCCGGCACCGGCCGCGCCCCAGATCCCGGCCCTGACGCCCAGGGGAAGCAGGGTGGCCGCGGCGAGGGCGGCACCCAGCTCCCGGCCGCCGGCCGTGACGCCGGAGGCCACGCCCTCCTTGCCCGCCACGGCCCGGGCCAGACCCGCCGCCGACGTGGTGGGCACCAGCAGGCCCCAGCCCATGCCGAGGAAGACCAGCAGGACGAGCAGGAGCCCGTACCGCTCGAAGACCAGCGGCATGGGGATCAGGACGGCGACGACGAGCACGGAGCCGAGGACCATCGCCCCGCGCACGCCGAGCCGGCCGATCACCCGCCCGGCCGCCAGCGCGGCCACGATGTTGCCGCCGGCCAGGGGCAGCAGGGCCACTCCCGCCGCGAAGGCGGACATGCCCAGTTCGTCCTGGAGCCCCATGCTGACGATGTACAGCGTGCCGAAGAAGGCGGCCGTACCGACCACGGTGACCACCGCGTTGGCGCTGAACGGGACGTCCCGCAGCTGGCCGAGCGGCAGCATCGGCGCGGCGGCGCGCCGCTCCACCCGGCCGAAGAGCCACACCCCCGCGGCGGTCGCCGCCACGCCCGCGCCGAGGGCCCAGGCGGGCAGCGCGCGCCAGTCGTGGGCCAGGAACGCCACCAGCCCCAGCAGGACGACCATCACGACCAGGCCCGGCAGGTCGAGCCGGGCTCCGCCGCCCCGCAGCAGCGGCAGGACGGGACGCCCGACCAGCGCGAAGACGACCGCGAGCACGGCGACGGCCAGGAACATGGCCCTCCAGGAGGACACCGACACCAGCGCACCGCACAGCACCGGGCCCAGCGCCGCCCCCAGGGCGTTCGCCCCGGCCCACATGCCGATCGCCCAGGAGAGCCGGCCGGGAACGTCCTGGTAGACGAATTGGATGAGGGTGAGCGCCGAGGGCAGCACCAGCGCGGCGCCGACACCCTGCCCGAACGTGCCGACGACCACCAGAGCCACCGTGGGGGCGGCTGCCGCGACCAGGCTGAACGCGGTGAAGACGCCCAGTCCGGCCAGGAAGACGCGGCGGGCCCCGAACCGGTCGGTCAGCGCCCCGCCCGTCAGCGACAGCATCGCGAAGGCGAGGGTGTAGCCGGACAGCACCCAGCCGATCGCGGTCCCGCCCGCGTGGAAGGTGGAGCGGATCGCCGGGGAGGCGATGTTCAGGCCGGAGGTCAGCAGGATGACCAGCAGGGTGCCCAGGCTCGCGCTCGCCAGGACGAGTCCGGGTGAGCGCCGGCGAGGCGCCACCGAGGCCCGTGTCCCGGGGTCCGTGAGCAGGGGGGAGACGTGCTCGCTATGCATGCCGCCCACGCTATAGGTAGTTCGCGAACGAATCAATTGGGTGGATCGCCCATATGCCCGCCGGATCCGGGCGGCGGTTAGCCTGGTGGCACCTCCCCTGTTTAGAGAAAGAGCGAACCATATGTCCGCCTCGGACGCTTCGGACTCCTCGGACGCCGCCGACGCCGTCGACACCGCCACACGGCAGTGGGCCGCCTCCTGCCCCCGGCTCGACGTCTCGCCGGGCGAGGTGCTCGCCCGCATCCAGCGGCTGGGACAGCTGATCGAGGAAGCGCAGAACCGGCGCCTGCGCCGGCGCCCCGGGATGCTGGTGAGCAACCTCGGCGACTTCGACGTGCTGCGCGCCCTGCGCCGGGTCGGCCCGCCCTACGCGCTCACCCCGGGCCGGCTCCGCCAGGCCATGCTCGTCTCCGGTGCCGGCCTGAGCGGCCGGCTGAAGCGGCTCGAACAGGAGGGGTGGATCACCAGGACCACCTCCCCCGAGGACGGCCGCTCCACCATCGTCCGGCTCACCCCCGAAGCGGTGTCCGACCTCGACCGCGACCTGGAGAACCACTTCGCCTTCGAATCCGACCTCCTCAGGTCGCTCAGCGCGGACGAGCGCCACCGCGTCGCCGGCGATCTGCGCACCCTCCTCCTCGACCTGGAGGCCCGGATCGGCTGACGCCGGCCGGCCTCCCGGCGGGCGGCCCGGGCACGAGGCCGCCCGGCGGGACGGCTGCCCGGCCGGGCCCGGTGCCACGGGGCGCCCGTGCCGGATGCGGACGTGTCATGAGTGATCCGGGCGTGGTCATGAGGGCCGGAGCCGTCTCGGCGTCCCGGATGCCGCCTTGCTGCCCTGCTGCCCTGCTGCCCGCCGTTCCCGCCGGGCTGTGGGATCTCCGGCGGACATCCGGGCCCCGGGCCTCGCCCGGCCGGGGAGTTCCGCGGCCCGGCATCGTGCGGGAGGCCGGGTGTGCCGGTACCGCCGCCGGTGGGCGGCACCGGCACACCGGTGGTCAGCCGTCCGTCTCCAGGAGACCGCTGATCCGGTCGTGCAGTCCCACCGGCAGCCGCAGGGCCCAGCGGTCGGCGGCCAGGGCGCCCAGTTCCCGGCTCCAGCGCCAGCTCTCACGGGCCGCCGTCCGGAGACCGGGCTCGCGCGCGGCACCGGTGGTGGCGATGTAGCGGTCGTAGTCGGAGGCGGGCAGGTCCTGCTCCAGTGCCCGGCTGGGGGTCAGCCAGTGGGTGGTGCTGCCGCGCAGGAGACGGCAGAGCTGGAGCTGCTGGGGGGCGATGACGGTGTGCAGCAGGGCGTGGGCGCGTGCCGTCTCCCCGCGGTTCAGGACGTGGGCGAGCATGAGGGTCCAGTTGGCCAGTTCGTCGGTGAGCCGCTGCGCGGTGGTGACGGGCTCGGGCGGACGGAACGTGGCCAGGCGGCGGGCGGCCCGGGTGAGCCGGCCGGTGCGGTCCAGGAGGACGGCGGCCTCGGGACGGGGCAGATGGACGCTCCCTTCCCAGGTGGGGACCTCGTCGATGCCCGGACCGGCGGCGGTGACGTGGAACTCACCGCGCATCAGGTCGTCGAAGACGACGGCGAGAACGCCGTACATGTTGGTGTACGCCAGCTCCAGTGGCGCGAGCCGCCTCAGGAACGCCGGGGCGTCGAAGGTCTCGACGTGCTCGTCCCGGACGTAGAGGTACGCCTCGATGTCGGAGTGGGCGTCGGCCTCGCCGAGCGTCCAGGAACCGTAGAGCAGAACGCCGTCGAGGTGGGGTTCGGCCCGGGCGAGATCGCGCAGCCGGGCGATCCGGTCGTCCAGTGCGGGGGAAGCGGAACGGCGGGGCATGGGAGCGGGTGCCTCCTGGGTGAGCGTGCGGGCACGCGGACGGGACGCCCGGCGGTACCGGGCGGATGACCATGGACCGTGGTGTACCGGTCTGCTCAGGAGACGCCCATGGCGGGGATTTTAGCCCTCCGGTCGCCCACGCGCCCCGGCTTGGCGGGGGCTCGGCACGGCGGCCGAGGAGACGGCGCCCTCCTCAGTCGCGGGCCGTGGCCCGTCCCGCCGCGCCGGCGGACGGCCGGCCGGCCGGGGGCGCGGGGCGTTCCAGGACGCGCTTGACGCCGTACGTCGCGACGGCGGCCACCGCCATGGCGGCGACCAGCACCCACAGGCCGGCCGCGGTGGAGCCGGTGCGGTCGACGACGACGCCGATGCCCATGGGGCCGAAGCCGCCGCCGAGGTTGCCCACCGCGTTGATCAGGGCGATGCCGGAGGCCGCCTGGACGCCGGTGAGGAAGCGGGACGGCAGTGACCACAGCACCGGCTGCCCGGCGTAGATGCCCAGCGCGGCGACGCTGAGGAGAGCCATGCGCAGGACCGGGTCCGTGACGACGGCGCTGGCGGCGAGCCCGAGGGCGCCGGTCGCCGCCATGCCGGCGATCCACGGGTAGCGGCCGCCGCTGCGGTCGGCGAGCCGCGGTACGACGTACAGGCCGAGGGCGACGAAGACGTACGGAATCGCGGTGACGAGCCCGGTCTGGGTGCCGGTGAGTCCGCCGAAGCCGTCCACGATGGTCGGCAGCCAGAAGCTCAGCCCGTAGGAGCCGAGCGGGAAGCACAGGTAGAACAGCGCCAGGAGGATCACCCGCCGGTCGCGCAGGGTGCCCAGCGGGCCGCCGTGCCCCGTGCCGTCCCGCTCCGCCTGCCGTGCCTCGGCCGCCAGTTCGGCCGCGATCCAGCCGCGCTGTGCCGCGTCCAGCCACCGCACCTCGCCGGGGCCGTCGGGCAGGACGCGCAGTGTGACGAAGGCCAGCAGCACGGCGGGGGCGCCGGTGGCGACGAAGATCCACTGCCAGCCCGCCAGGCCGAGCGTGCCGTCCAGGTCGTCGAGTGCGCCCATGACGGGGTTGCCGACGAGGAAGGCGAGGGGCTGGGACAGCATGAACCAGCCGACGACCCGGGCGCGGTAGCGGTACGGGTACCACTTGGTCAGGTAGTACAGCACCCCCGGGTAGAAGCCGGCTTCGGCCGCGCCCAGGAGGAACCGGGCCAGGTAGAACTGCCAGGGCGTGGTGACCAGCGCGGTGAGCACGGTGACCAGTCCCCAGCCGAGCATGATGCGGGTGAACCAGCGGCGGGCGCCGAAGCGCTCCAGCCAGACGTTGCTCGGGACCTCACAGCAGGCGTACGCGACGAAGAACGCGACCTGCCCGAGAGTGAACGCCGTGTGGGACAGGCCCAGTTCCTCCTGGAGCGTCAGCTTGGCGAAGCCGGCGTTCGAGCGGTCGACGTAGGCGACGAGGTACAGCAGGACGAGGAACGGCATCAGCCGCCACGTCACCGCCCGCATCGTCGTGGCCTCCATGCGGTTCTCCTTCGTACGGCACGGCGTACAGCTCGATGTACGGCACGGCGGGGTGCATCCGGTCGCGCGCAGACCGTAACGTGATTTGATATGACCATTGAAGAGGGCGGCGGGACACGAGTTGGTCAAGTCCGTCGCGGCGGCCCTCGGATCACCGATCCCGGCATCGGCCCCGGCTCCGGCCCCGGCCACGAAGGGAAGACCATGACCGGCACCACACCCCCGCCGCTGCGCAGCAGGAGCTGGTTCGGCGACGGCGGCAAGAACGGTTTCATCGCCCGGCACCACCTGCGCGCGATGGGCCGGGGCGGGCACAACTTCGACGGCCGCCCCGTCATCGGCATCTGCAACACCTTCTCCGAACTCACCCCCTGCAACGGGCACTTGCGGCTGATCGCCGAAGCCGTCAAGCGGGGCGTGCTGCAAGCCGGCGGCTTTCCGCTGGAGTTCCCCGCGATGTCGCTGGGCGAGCCGTTCCTGCGGCCGACCTCGATGCTCTACCGCAATCTCGCCGCCATGGAGATCGAGGAGCAGATCCGCGCCAACCCGCTGGACGCCGTGGTCCTGCTCACCGGCTGCGACAAGACCACGCCCGCCGCGCTGATGGGCGCGGCCAGCGCCGGGGTCCCGGCGATCGTGTTCACCGGCGGGCCGATGCTCGACGGCCGGTTCCGGGGGCGGGCCGTCGGCTCGGGGACGGACGTCTGGCGGATGACGGAGGAGCTGCGCGCGGGCACGGTGACGCAGGAGGAGTTCACCGAGTTCGAGAGCTCGCTGAACCGGTCGGCCGGCCACTGCATGACGATGGGCACCGCCTCGACCATGGCCTGCCTGGCCGAGGCCCTCGGCATGATGCTGCCCGGCGCCTCCGGGCTGCCCGCCGTCGACGCCCGGCGCGGCACGCTGGCCGAGGAGACCGGCATGCGGGCGGTGGAGCTGGCCGGCTCCGAGCTGACGCCGGCCCGGATCATGACCCGGGCCGCCTTCGAGAACGCCGTGCGCGTCAACGCTGCGATCGGCGGCTCCACCAACGCCGTGGTGCACCTGCTGGCGATCGCGGGACGGCTCGGCGTGCCGCTCACGCTGGACGACTTCGACCGGCTCGGCGCCGCACTGCCGCTCCTGGTCGACCTGATGCCGTCGGGGCGCTTCCTGATGGAGGAGTTCGCCTACGCCGGCGGCCTGCCCGCGCTGATCGACACCGTCCGGGACCACCTGGACCCGGCCCCCGTGACCGTCACCGGCCGCACGCTGCTCGACAACTGCGCCGGGGCCCAAGTGCACGACCCGGCCGTCATCCGGCCGCTCACCGACCCGGTCCTGCCGGCCGGGACCGGCACCGCCGTCGTCCGCGGCAACCTCGCGCCCGACGGTGCGGTGATCAAGCAGTCCGCGGCCGAACCCCGGCTGCTGTCCCACACCGGCCCGGCGCTGGTCTTCGACGCGCTGGAGGACTACCTGGCCGTCGCCGAGGACCCCGGCCTCGACGTCACCGCGGACACCGTGCTGATCGTGCGCAACACCGGGCCCAAGGGGTATCCCGGCATGCCGGAGGTCGGCAACCTGCCGCTGCCGAAGAAGCTGCTGGACGCCGGCGTACGGGACATGGTGCGGGTGTCGGACGCCCGGATGTCCGGCACCGCGTTCGGCGCGTGCGTGCTGCACGTGGCACCGGAGGCGGCCGTGGGCGGGCCGCTGGCGCTGGTGCGCACCGGGGACCGGGTCCGGCTGGACGTACCGGCGCGCCGGCTCGACGTGCTGCTGGACGACGCGGAGCTGGAACGGCGCCGCGCGGCCTGGCGGCCACCCGCCCCGGCCGCCGTGCGCGGCTGGACCCGGCTGTACACCGAGCACGTGACGCAGGCGGACACCGGCGCCGACCTCGACTTCCTGGTGGGGGCGACCGACTCGGCGCCGCCGCGCCGGGCGTTCTGAGCCGTGCGGGAGGGAGTTCCCCGATGAACGTCACGACAGGGCCCGGCGAGGACTTGGCCGGCGGCCCGGCGCCCGAGGTGGTGACGTGCGGCGAGGCCATGCTGCTGATGGTGGCCGAACCGGGCGTCCCCCTCGACCGCGCCGTCGCCTTCCGCCGCTCCGTCGCGGGCGCCGAGAGCAACGTCGCGGCGGGACTGGCCCGCCTGGGCCACCGCACCCGCTGGATCGGCCGGGTGGGCGACGACCCGGCGGGCCGGGCGGTGCTGTCCCAGCTCCGCGCCGACGGCATCGACGTCGCGTACGCGGACGTGGACGCCGAGGCGCCCACCGGACTGCTGCTGCGGGACAGCCACCCCGCCCGCGCGATCGACGTGCAGTACTACCGTGCCGGTTCGGCCGCCTCGCGCCTCTCCTCCGGAGCGCTGCGGCCCGAGATGGTGGACGGGGCGCGCCTGGTCCACCTCACCGGCATCACCCCGATGCTGTCGCAGGACGCGCACCTGGCCACCGTACGGCTGATGGAGCTGGCCCGGGAGGCGGGCGCCGCCGTCTCGTTCGACCCGAACATCCGGCTGCGCCTGGCGCCGCCGGACCGGTGGCGGGCCGTGGTCGCGCCCCTGCTGCGCCGGGCCGACCTGGTGCTGGCCGGGGCGGACGAGCTGGACCTGCTGAACGGCGGCGACGGCGATCCCGGCGGGGCCGTGGACCGGCTCCTCGCCTCGGGCGTCACGGGCGTCGTCGTCAAGCACCGCGACAAGTCGGCCTCGTACACGACCGCGGCGCGGACGTGGGGGCCGCAGCCCGCCCACCCCGTTCCCCTGGTCGACCCGGTGGGCGCCGGCGACGCGTTCGCCGCCGGTTTCCTGTCCGGATGGCTGCGGAACGTCCCGTACGACCGGGCGCTGGCGGAGGCCGCCGCCGTGGCGGCCCTGGCGGTCCAGTGCGTGAGCGACGTGGACGGGCTGCCCGACCGGACGGGGCTGGCACGGGCGCTGGCCGGTTTCGGCGGCGCCCGGGAGACGGTGCACCGCTGACGCCGGCCACCGGCGGTTCACCCGCCTGTGCCCGCCCTTCGAGAGTTCCCCTCAAGGGTTTCCCCCTCAAGGGTTTCCCCTTCGAGAGTTCCCCTTCGAGGGTTTCCCTTCGAGGGTTTCCCTCCGGAAGTTTCCCCTTCGAGAGTCCCCTCTTCGAGAACGGAGCGCCATGTACCGATGGGAGATCGTCCAGGCCGTCACCGCCCAGCGGGTGTTCGGCATCGTCCGCGGCGGCGGCGCGAAGGAGGCCGTCGCGGCGGCCGAGGCCGTGCTGGACGCCGGGCTGCACGCCGTGGAGGTCGCCCTCACCACCCCCGGCGCGCTCACCGCCATCGCCCGCGTGCGCGAGACCCGTACCGGCGCGCTGGTCGGCGCGGGGACGGTGCTGGACGCGGCGGCGGCGCGGGCGGCGGTCGAGGCGGGGGCACGGTTCCTGGTGTCGCCGAGTCTGCATCCCGAGGTGATCCGCACCGGCCACCGCTACGGCGTTCCGGTCTTCCCCGGCGTGGCCACCCCGACCGAGATGGTGCGGGCGATGGAGGAGGGCGCCGACGCGCTGAAGCTGTTCCCCGCGTCCGCGCTGCGGCCGTCCTGGCTCGCCGGCGTACGGTCCGCGCTCCCCCAGGCACCGGTGATCCCGACCGGGGGTGTGACAATCGAGGACGCACCGGAGTGGATCGCGGCCGGGGCCGTGGCCTGCGGCATGGGTGCGTCCCTGACCTCGCGAGGGGCCACCGCGGCCGGCGAACGGGTCGCCGCGCTGCTGGAGCGGCTGGCGGGCGCTCGCTGACCCGCCCGGTCGGGCACACACGGCCGGGGACGGCCGAGGACGGGAGAGCGGTGGAACTTCAGGGGCTGCACGGGCAGGTCGTCGACCGTATCGGCGAGGCCCTGGCCGACGACGAGCGGCGGGCCGGCCGGATACTGCGCCTGGAGGACGTCCAGGCGCAGTACGGGGTGTCCCGGACCGTCGCGCGGGAGGCCGTGCGCGTGCTGGAGTCCAAGCGGGTGGTGCACAGCCGCCCCCGGGTGGGCATCACCGTCCGTCCGCTGCCGGAGTGGAACCTGTACGACCCCCAGGTCATCCGGTGGCGCCTGGCCACCTCGCAGCGGCGCGAGCAACTGCGGGAGCTGGCGGAGCTGCGGGCGGCCGTCGAACCGTCCGCCGCGTCCCTGGCGGCCCGGCGCGGCGATCCCGCGCTGCGCGAGACGCTGCTCGCGCACGCGAGGGCCATGTCCGGCGCCGGGCGGAACGGCGACATGAAGGGGTTCATCGCCGCGGACGCCGCCTTCCACCGCACGCTGCTGGCGGCATCGGCCAACACCATGTTCGCCCAGCTCGCCGATGTGACGGAGGAGTTGCTCGTGGCGCGCGGGGAGTTGTCCCTGATGCCGGAGCGGGTGGAGGAGGCGGCGGTGCTCCGGCACGTGGAGGCGGCGCGGGCCGTCGCCGCGGGCGATGCGGCGGGTGCCGCCCAGTGCCTCCGGGTGATCCTCGACCACTCCCGAGGAGAGGTGGAACGGCTCCTGGACGGCGGGTCCGGGGACGACGGGCGGCCCGGGTCCTGCGTGTTCGGCACGTGACCCGCGCGGGGCGGGCGTCGGGGCGGCGCCGGCACCGCGTTCCGGCCCGGGAACCGCGTGCACGTCACCGCGTCCGCGTCGCGCCGTAGCCGTACGGCCGGGAGAAGCCCACAGGAGGCCCCGTACGAGGCAGGGAGGCAGCCCTCGTCCTCGTCGGAAGCCGGAAGCCGGAAGCAGGAAGCCGGAAGTGATCACCCTTGAGGGAACCTCACCGGCCTTCTGCACCTTGACGCGCATGACACACAACGACGAGGTCACCGCCGTGTCACCGCCGTGTCAGCGGCATGGAGGCGCTTGGAGGAGCGGCTGGAAGAGCGGACCCCGCTGTCACTCGCTACCTTGCGCCCGCCCGCGACCTGCGAGCAGTTGGACGCGGCCGAGCGGGCAACCGGTGTGGTCCTGCCGGCCGGTCTGAAGGCACTGTGGTCACTGCATGACGGCACCCACGAGATGCCCCCGCACCTGTCGGCGTTCGAGTTCATGGTGGGCTACCGGGAGATGCTCGCCCTTCCGCTGCCTCTCCGACTGCGGTGGCTGTGGGAGAGAGGGACGGGCAGCGAGGTGCACCCCGAGCCTCCGGACCCGGCCGCATTCGACCGGGAACCGGACTACGCGGAGATGCTCGGTCGCCGGCTGCCCGACCAGACCCTGTGGCTGTGGAAACGGGGCGGACAGCCGCTGCCCGCGCTGCTGGTCGGCGACGAAGAGGAGAACGAGGACCTGAACATCTTCCTGCTCGGGGAAGGGCTGCTGCGCGTCGACCGCGCCGTGGGCCTGCACGCGATGATGACCGAGACCGGCGGTTGGCCCCGCGCCTGGCTGCCGTTCACGGGGGACGACCCGGATGATCCGCATGCGGGGTCGTTCCTCGATACCGAGACGGGCAAGGTCGGTCACTGGAGTCTGATGACAGCGCCCTCCGCCGGACAGGAATCCCTCGCCGAACGCCTCGTGCGAGCGGCTGACGCGCTGGGCTGAACAGCGGACCGGCCCCGGCCGCCCCAGCAGCTCGGTCTGCGCGACGGTGTTGGTCTCGTAGGAGCGGCGCAGCGCGCGCAGGTACAGCTGCCGCTTGCCACCGAAGGCGTTGGACAGGCTCGACAGCCCCATGCCGGTGGACTCGGCCAGGTCACGGGTGGAGGTCGCCTCGTATCCGCGCTGCCAGAACGTGTTCATGACCGCCGTGAGGGCGCGCGTCTCGTCGAACTTCCTGGGCCTCCCCATGGGGCAATCCAACCGTTTTGGTTCGATTGCGCAAAAACAATGGCGTGAAAAGGGCGACGCGAATAAGGATGACGTGAAAGGCCGCCGCGCCGTGGGCCGCGGCGGCAGCGGACGGCGAGCGGGGGCGGACAGCTGGCGGGGGGCGGGGGCAGGAGCGGTACGGCCACTCCCCGCACGGTGCCGGTCGGTGATCCGCGCGATGAGCAGAGTGGCCAGTGTGCCGAGCGGGAGGAGCGCGCCGACCCGCATCGGGGCACGGTAGCCGGAGACGTCGATACCCACACCGGCGAGCCAGGTGCCGATGGTGACGCCCGCGCAGATCGTCGCGGTGTTCATGGTGTTGATCAGGGCGCCACTGTTGGACAGGCTCATGACGCGCGATGCCATGGCCGGGTTGAGCGGGAGTCCGATGAAGCCCAGCAGGAACAGGGCGACGAGGGAGAGCGCCTGGCTGGTCCCGGCGAGCGCGTACAGCCCCAGGAGCACGGCCAGGACCACACCGCCCAGCCACAGGACGCGCATCGTTGCGCGTCCGCCAGGCGGCCGAGAACGATGTTGCCGATGACGGTGCCCACGCCGTACAGGACGAACAGCAGCGGGACGACGCCCTCGGAGAAGCCCGCCGACTCGGTCAGCACCGGGGAGAGGCAGGCGAAGGTGGCGAACACACCGCCGATCAGCAGGGCGTTCCCGCCGAGGAGACCTACGCCCAGGTTCACCACTTCAGGTGGACCACCTCCGCACGGCCCCGCCTGACCAGGCGGGTGGCGGCCTGCTCGTCGGGCAAATGACGTCTGCTGCACCGGTCGATCGTCGGGGAGACACAGCGGTTCCTCGGCCATCGGCGGCACTCCGGTCACGCCGTCGCCGGGCCACCGTCCCGCCGGAACGGGGCGATGATCTTCCGTACGGCCTCCGCGGCCCCCCAGTCGTCGTCGTCATGGGCGATGATGCTCAGGAGTTCCCGGAGATGGAAGAGGTCCATCCGGTCCCGCCAGCCGTCGTCGATCCCGGTGATCTCCTCGTACACGGCGAAGAAGCGGTCCGAGGCGGGCGGGCGCGGGGAGCACCACAGCATGCTGAGGTCGATTTCCGGCCAGTTGTAGGACACGGCGGGGTCGATGAGCGCGGGCGCGCCCTCGGCGGTGGCGACGATGTTCTCCTGCCACAGATCGCCGTGCGTCAGGCACGGGGGCCGGTTCGGCACGAGTTCGGGCAGGGCGGCGCAGAGCCGTTCCAGGGCCTGCCGCTCCGCGGCGTCGAAGGCCGCCTCGACCAGAGGTTCCGACAGCCAGCGCAGGATGCGCCGCTCCGCGAGGAACGCGTAGCCGTCGCTGTCCCACGTGTTGTCCTGGCGCAGCCGGCCCAGCCAGCCCGGACGGTGCCAGCCGAACCGTCCGGCGGTCGTGGAGGTGTGCAGGGCGGCGACCGTGTGGGCGAGCCGCTCCCAGAAACGCTCGTCGTCGCGGCGTGGCCGCATCTTCTCCAGCACGAGCAGCCGGGGCGAGGCACACAGCACCTCCGGCGTGATCACTCCGCTGGTTTCGCGGAGTTCCGTCAGGCCGGCGGCTTCGACCCATATTTTTCCCGGACACACCAGGGACCCGTTCCGGCCACATTCACCGGTAGCCGCGGGCCTGAAGCCTGTACAGCTCCGCGCAGAGACCACCGCGCCGCGGCAGTATGGCATGGTCCCCGGCTTCCGCGGTCCGGCCGCCCTCGCCCCCTCCGCCGCGCATCGATCCGGGCGGCAGGGGAAGTTCAAGCAGGAAACTCGACTTGCAGCAGACTGCGACCACCCGGAGAGCCAGTATTGGTTCTGGCGCGAATACATGACCCATTCACACCACCTCGACTCCGCCTCCGAAAATCCCGAGAACCCCAATAATCACTTCCTGGAATGGGAGCTTCCCGGCGATCCGAATAATGCGGTTCATGTTGTGTATGCACCGAGCCGAGGCGCGATAGGTGTCACCCAGGCAGGCTTGTTGTCACTTCGCGTCGGAGCCTGGCTGCGCCAGGGGCGCGGTTCCGGCAACGCCGGTGCAGGCCCGTCACCTCGCACCGCACGATGTGCCGGGAGCTGATGGCGGACCGGACGCTGTCCCCGGGATCCAGCGCGGTGTCCTGGCGCTCACCGCCGACGGTCACAGGGCAGTGGCGGCGCGGACCAGCCCCGCGACCGCCGTTGAGCGGCTGTGCGGGGGCCAGGCGATGACCGTGGTGACGTGGGGGGCGTCGGGAACCGGTACGGCGGTGAGGTCCTCGCGCAGGCCGGTGCGGCCCGACTCCGGCACGACTGCGCAGGCGCGGTGGAGGGCGATGAGCTGGGTGAGTTGCGTGTGGTCGCGCACCTGCGGTCCGGGACCGTCCGGGAAGGTGCCGTCAGGGCGGGGCCAGCGGGGCAGGGGCAGGTCGGGAAGGTCGGTGACCTCGGCGAGCCGCACGTGGGGGCGGGCGCTGAGAGGGTGGCCCACCGGGAGGATCACGACCTGACCCTCGGAGTGCAGGTCCTCGGTGTCGAAGCCGGCCGTGTCGTCGAAGGGCCGATGCAGCAGGGCTACGTCGGCCCGGCCGTCGTGCAGCAGCCGTGTCTGCTCGCCCGGCCCGCACAGCACGACGTCCACGGCGACGGCGCCGGGCTCGGCGGCGTAGGCGTCGAGGAGTTTCGCCAGCAGTTCACCGGAGGCGCCCGCCTTCGCGGCCAGGACCACGGCGGGGCGGCCGGTCGCCGCGAGGGCGGCCCGGCGGGTGCGCCGTTCGGCGGCCTCGACGGCGTCCAGCGCCGCCCGCGCCTCCCGCAGCAGCACCGCCCCTGCCTCGGTCAGGGTGACACCCCGGCTGCCGCGCTCCAGCAGGAGGGTGCCCAGGCGCCGTTCGAGCCCGCCGATCGCCCGCGACAGCGGAGGTTGGGCGATCCCGAGCCGCTGCGCGGCCCGGCCGAAGTGCAGCTCTTCGGCGACCGCGACGAAGTACCGCAGCTCACGTGTCTCCACCCCGCCAGCCTAACCGGGACGGCCAGGAGCGATACCCAGGCGGTATCGCCGTCCACCCAGCCGGTCTTGGACGCCTTGCCCGACGGGGGAGAAGGATCGATGTCATGAGTGAGACGAACACCGTGAACCACCACAAGGTCGCGCTGGTGACCGGGGCCAACAAGGGCATCGGATACGAGATCGCCGCCGGGCTCGGCGCCCTCGGCTGGTCCGTCGGAATCGGCGCGCGGAACGAAGAGCGGCGCGAGGCCGCTGTGGACAAGCTGCGCGCGGGCGGAGCCGACGCGTTCGGCGTGCCGCTGGACGTGACCGACGACGCCGGCGTGGCAGCGGCGGCTCGGCTGCTGGAGGAGCGGGCCGGGCGGCTCGACGCGCTCGTCAACAATGCGGGGATCACCGGCGGCGAACCGCAGGAGCCCACCACGGTCGACGTGAACCGGGTACGGGCGGCCGTGGAGACCAACGTGATCGGCGTCATCCGCGTCACCAACGCCCTGCTCCCTCTGCTGCGCCGCTCGCCGTCGCCGCGGATCGTGAACGTCTCCAGCAGCGTCGGCTCCCTCACGCTCCAGACCACGCCCGGCGCCGAGACGGGCCCCATCTCCATCGCCTACGCTCCGTCGAAGACGTTCCTCAACGCCGTCACCGTGCAGTACGCCAAGGAACTGGCCGGCACCCGCATCCTGATCAACGCCGTCTGCCCTGGTTTCACGGCGACCGACCTCAACGGCTTCCGGGGAGTGCGCACTCCCCGGCAGGGCGCAGCCGCCGCGATCCGGCTGGCCACCGTATCAGCCGACGGGCCGACGGGCCGCTTCTTCGACGACGAGGGAGAGGTCCCCTGGTGACGCGCTTCCGGTTCCCGCTACCCCGGGGAGACGGCGCATGCGTGTCCTCGTGACCGGCGCCGTCACACCATGTCGGTACGGCCGTCGAGCCCGAGCCGCCGGCGGACCACGGGGTGAGGGACCGAAAAGCAGCGAGCGTCCGGGACGAGCAGCCTGCCTTCCAGGTGACGCGACCAAGCCGCTTCGGACCGGCCCTTCTGCCGGCCTTCCGGCTCCGCCGGTGACAACTGACGAGCCTCGGCGCGCCCGTTCCCCGACCCGAAGAACAAGGCCGAACGCGCGGCGAACCGCCAGGCCGACGACTACCAGCGCCAGGAAGAGGAAGCGGCCACCCTCCTGCGCCTGACCGAGGAGCTTCCGCCCGTCGCCCCGAGGTCTTCCTGGAACAGGTCCGGCTCGTCCTGGCCACCGCCAGCCTGCACATGACACCGCCCCTACCGCTCACCGACGAGGACCCCGCCGCCGACGTCCGGCCAAGCTCCATGCCGGCAAGGGCTACGACTACGATCACTTGCGAAAACGGCTTCGCGAGCGTCGCATCCGCCACCGCATCGCCCGCAAGGGCATCGAGTCCTCCACGCGGCTCGGCCGCCACCGCTGGGTCGTCGAGCGGACGGTCTCCTGGCTCGCCGGCTACCGCCGCTACGAGCGAAAGGCCGAGCACTTCCTGGCCTTCGTCGGCATCGCCGCAGCCCTCATCGGCCACCGCCGACTCACCGGCTGAAACGACCTCTGAACGGGCGGGATGGATGTCTCCCTGCCGGCGATGAGCCGACCGTCGCCGAAGACCGTCGACGCGGGTTCGACGGCACGACAGGGCACTCGCGCCGGACCACACCACCGGCACACGTGACCTTCACTGCCGCAAGGTCGATACTGCCCCTCGGTGGGTCCCGCCCACCCCGCGTCCGTTGAGCCACGAACACCTGGCAAGCCATCAGAAAAGTCGGTATCGAGTCAGCATCAGTACCGCCACAACCCGCTCCCGACCGCCAAGATCACAAACCGAAGGCGACGCCTCCGACCTGCGGAAAGGCAGGTCGGAGAGTCGCCTGGCAATCTCTTCGGAAGGTACCCATGAGGATGCTCATCAACGTGCCGGAGACCGTCGTCGCCGACGCCCTGCGAGGGCTGGCCGCCGCCCATCCCGAGCTGGCCGTGGACGTGGAGAACCGGGTGATCGTGCGGCGGGACGCGCCGGTGGCCGGGAAGGTGGCCCTGGTGTCCGGCGGCGGCTCGGGGCACGAACCGCTGCACGGCGGGTTCGTGGGGCCCGGGATGCTCTCGGCGGCCTGCCCCGGTGAGGTGTTCACCTCTCCGGTGCCGGACCAGATGGTGCGGGCCGCGGCGGCCGTGGACAGCGGCGCCGGCGTGCTGTTCGTCGTGAAGAACTACACCGGCGACGTCCTGAACTTCGACATGGCCGCGGAGCTGGCCGAGGACGAGGGCATCCAGGTCGCCAAGGTGCTCGTCGACGACGACGTGGCGGTGCGGGACAGCCTGTACACGGCCGGGCGGCGCGGCACGGGCGCGACGCTGTTCGTGGAGAAGATCGCGGGTGCGGCGGCGGAGGAGGGGCAGCCGCTGGAGCGGGTGGAGGCGATCGGCCGGCAGGTCAACGACAGTTCCCGCAGCTTCGGTGTCGCGCTCGGCGCCTGCACCACCCCGGCCAAGGGCAGCCCCACCTTCGACCTGCCGCCCGGCGAACTGGAGCTGGGCATCGGCATCCACGGCGAGCCCGGCCGGGAGCGGCGGCCGATGATGACCGCGGGCGAGATCGCCGACGCCGCCGTCGACGCGATCCTCCAGGACTTCACCCCGCGCAATCCCGTCCTGCTCCTGGTCAACGGCATGGGCGCGACTCCGCTGCTGGAGCTGTACGGCTTCCACGCCGAGGTGCAGCGGGTGCTCGGGGAACGGGGTGTCGCCGTCGCCCGCGTCCTCGTCGGCAACTACGTCACCTCCCTGGACATGGCGGGCGCCTCGGTGACCCTCTGCCAGACCGACGAGGAACTGCTGCGGCTGTGGGACGCGCCGGTGCGGACGCCGGGCCTGCGGTGGGGCATGTGACGGCGGAACGGGGAAGGGATCACGCGACACCTACCAGGCAAGGAGATCCAGTGCTCGACGCCGACTTCTTCCGCCGCTGGATGACGGCGGCCGCCGACTCGGTCGACCGCGAGGCGGAACGTCTCACCGCCCTCGACTCCCCCATCGGCGACGCCGACCACGGCAGCAACCTCCAGCGCGGGTTCCGGGCCGTGACGGCCGTACTGGAGAAGGAGGCGCCCGGCACGCCCGGCGCGGTCCTGATGCTGGCCGGACGGCAGCTGGTGTCGACGGTCGGCGGCGCCTCGGGGCCCTTGTACGGGACGCTGCTGCGGCGCGCGGGCAAGGCGCTCGGGGACGCCGGCGAGGTGAGCGGGGAGCAGCTGGCCGAGGCACTGCGGACGGGGGTGGAGGCGGTGATGACGCTGGGGGGCGCGGCGCCGGGCGACAAGACCATGATCGACGCGCTGGTGCCCGCCGTGGACGCGCTGCGCGACTCCTTCGCCGCGGCCCGCGCGGCCGCCGAGGAGGGCGCCCTCGCGACGACGCCGTTGCAGGCCCGCAAGGGCAGGGCGAGTTATCTCGGGGAGCGCAGCATCGGGCACCAGGATCCGGGAGCCACCTCGGCGGCACTGCTCGTGGGCGCGCTCGCGGAGGCCGCCGGTGAGTGACGAGAGGAAGGGCGAGAAGGTGGTAGGGGTCGTGCTGGTGTCGCACAGCGCGCGGGTCGCCGAGTCGGTGGCCGAGCTGGCGAAGGCGCTGTCGGGGGCGGGCTCCGCGGTGCCGGTCGCCCCGGCCGGCGGGACCGAGGGCGGCGGGTTCGGTACCAGTGCCGAACGGGTCGCGGCCGCCGCGGCGTCGGTCGACCGGGGGGCCGGGGTCGCCGTCCTCACCGATCTGGGCAGCGCGGTGCTCACCGTCAAGGCGCTGCTCGCCGAGGGCGACGAACTCCCGCCGGACACGCGTCTGGTGGACGCCCCCTTCGTCGAGGGGGCGGTGGCCGCGGTCGTCACGGCGGCCACCGGCGCGGACCTCGCGGCGGTGGAGGCGGCGGCTTCGGAGGCGTACGCGTACCGGAAGGTGTGAGAGGGGCGCGGAGAGGGGCACGGCCCGGCGGTGTGCGCAGGCCGCGCCCCTTCCGCGCGTCCGTCAGGTGAGCCCCTCCGTCGCGACGGCGAGGGCCGAACGCAGGGTGGCCGCCAGTTCGGCCCGGGCCGTCGCGGCGCCGGCGGCCGGGTCGGCGGTGTGCCAGGCGTGGTGTTCGACCGCGGCGCGCAGGGCCGCGTTGAACAGGGCGGCCTGGATCGCCGGCCGCAGGTCGTCGGCGGGCAGCCCGGCCCGTTCGGCGAGGGCGCGGGCGAACACCGGCTCGGCCTCGTCGTAGGTCTGGAGCCAGACCGCGCGCAGTCCCGGTTCGGTGCGGGTGAGCCGTACCAGCGCCCCGACGACGGCGGGATCGGGGCCCGGCAGCAGACGGTCGTCGCCGGTGAGGTCCCGGCCGAAGTCGAATGCCTCCTCCAGCGGCCGGCCCGGGGGCCACTGCCGCAGCCGGGCGGCGATCACGTCGATCCCGGCGGCGAGCAGGGGCCGTACGCAGCTCTCCTTGCTCGGGAAGTAGCGCCACACGGTCCGCGCGGAGACGCCGACGGCCCGCGCGATCTGTTCGCCCGTCGTCGCCGTGACGCCCTGGGAGACGAAGAGGTCCACCGCGGCACGGGCGATCTCCAGCCGGATCTCCGCCTTGCGTTCCTCGGTCAGGGGCGGTCGTCCGGTCCGTCCGCGGGCTGCGGTCATGGGTCTCCTCCGGCTCGGGTGATCGTCCTTCGGGGATTGTCCCCCACTACTTTTCGTCAGTCTGTGCCATTAAGTCGTAGGGTGGGCGGCGCAAGGGGCTCGACGCCCCGCGGAACGCATGAACAGGAGCACCAGATGGCCGGCGGACTGGACGGGCGCAGTGTGATCGTCACCGGAGCAGGATCGGGGATCGGGCGCGCCGCCGCCCTGGCCTTCGCCGCGGAGGGCGCCCGGGTCGTGGTGGCGGACCTCGACGCCGGGGGCGCGGAAGCGGTCGTCGAGGAGATCGGGCGGGCGGGCGGTGCCGCGGTGGCCGTCACCGGCGACCTGAGCGAGCAGGCGGTCGTCGACCGGGTGGCGGCGACCGCAGTGGAGCGGTTCGGCGGGGTGGACGTCCTGGTGAACAACGCCGGGATCATGGACCGGATGTCGGCGCCGGCGGACGTGAGCGACGCCGAGTGGGAGCGGGTCATCCGGGTCAACCTCACCGCGCCCTTCCTCCTGACCCGGGCGGTGCTGCCGCACATGCTGGCGGCCGGCCGGGGCGCCATCGTGAACACGGCCTCCGAGGCCGGCCTGCGCGGCAGCGCGGCGGGCGCCGCCTACACCGCCTCCAAGCACGGCGTGGTGGGGCTGACGAAGTCCCTGGCGGTGATGTACCGGAAGCAGGGCATCCGGGCCAACGCGATCTGCCCGGGCGGCACACAGACCGCCATCGCCGTGGACGCCGAGCAGGGTGCCCACGGGCCGGCGGCGCTCGCCCCGCACTTCGCCAACATGGGGCGCGTCTCACAGCCGGAGGAGCAGGCCGCGGCGATCGTGTTCCTCGCCTCGGACGCGGCGAGCAACATCAACGGCGCGATCCTGCCGGTGGACGACGGCTGGTCCGCGGTCTGACGCACCGCCTGGCGGCCCGGCCGCCAGGGCTGCCCGGCCACCAGGGCTGCCCGGCCACCAGGGCTGCCCGGCCACCGGACGGCCGAGCCGTCAGGGACGCGGCGGCCGTACGCCGGAGGTGCGGCGGTCGCCCGTCCGCGGCGCGGGGCCCGGTCCTCAGGAGTGCGGCAGGAGCGCGGCGCGGGGGCACTCCCCCGGTGAGGGCGGGCCGGGTTCCTCATCCCCCACGGGCGAACAGCCGGGCCAGCCTCTCCCCGGCCCGCGTCGCGGCGGCCCGGTCCTCGATGGGCTTGACGCGGCTGCCCCTGAAGACGATGTAGGTCACGCCGGAGGGCGTACCGCCGGTGCGCGGGTCGGGGTCGATGCCGAGGGCCTCGGCGGCGGCGTAGGACGCCTCGCCGATGATGTCGCGCGGTCCGGTGTCGCCGACGACCGCGTACCGGACCCGGTCGCCGTGGACGACGGCCGCGACCGACCCGCCGTGGACGCCGTACGCGCGGTGGTCCCAGATGCGGCCGGCGGCGGGCACGACGACGTAGGGGAGGCGTTCGGCGTCGAGCGGGCGGCCGTCGGAGCGGGTGTAGGCCGTGGCGGCGATGTAGGAGGGGTCGGTGCGGCGGTTGCAGCGGGGTCCGGGCCGGCCGTCGCAGTCGATGTCCATGTCGGCCTTCCAGAAGACGGCGTCGCGGGTGCCGCAGACCGGGATGTCCGCCGGCGTCCCGGCGTCGCTGCGGTAGCGGCCGCGCGAGACGGGCGCGCACTCGCGCACCTTGTCCAGCAGCTCGGCGGCGCGGACGGCTCCCCCGCGCGCCGCATCCGGCTCCGCGCGGTCCGGTTTCGCGCGGCTCGGGTGCGCGCGGCTGGGGTGCACGCGGTCCGGCTTCGCACGCATCGGCTGCGCGCGGTCGAGTCCCGCGCGCATCGGTCCCGTACGCACCGGTCCCGCGCGCATCGGCTCCGCGCGGACCTGGACCCGCGGTTGCTGCTGCGGGGCCGGCGGGGTCGTGGCCGCCGCCGTCGGGGCGAGCAGGGCGGCGCCGGCCGCCACCAGGGTCAACGACTGGACACGCACGATGAGGACCTCTCCCGGGAGACGAGTCGGGCATTCCGCCCAAATCTGGCGACGGAACGATCACACGTCCAGCATCCGGGGCCAGACGGCGTACGCCCCGTGCCGCTCGACAGGCGGCCGGGCGGTCCGTGCCTGTACCGGCTCCGGCCGCCCGGCCACCCGCGCAGGCGCGGCGTCGACGACGACAGCGGTCCGCGCCACCGGCCCGAACTCCCCGGCCCTCTCGGGGTCTTCGGCCGTACGGGGCTTCAGCATACGTAACTCCCGCGCGGGGTCACCAACGACGGCCCTCTTGATGTGACCGCGCCAACACCGCCATATTGGTCCGGACCATTGTCGCCGTGCCGTTCCGGGAGGGCTGCCGTGCGAGGCGTTTTCGTTGCCGGCGTTGCCGACGACCCCGATGTGCCCGTTGTCCCCGCCGTCCCCGCCGCCCCTGACGGGCCCTCCGCTTCCCCGGCTCCGGCCGCCCCCGCCTCCCGGTTCCGCCGGGCCCTGCTCTGCTCGGCGCTCGCGCTGGTCGCCTCCTGCGGCTGGGGCACGGGCGCCGGCGAACCGGACGGCCGGCTGCCGGGGGCGCCGGCGGGTGTCACCGCCGAGGCGGGCAGCGCGACCAGCGTGCACGTGATGTGGAACGCGCTCGCGGGGGCCGAGCGGTACGAGGTGTACCGCGGCACCACGAAGGTGGAGGAGGTGCCCGGCTCGAAGCGCATGGTGGACGTGACCCGGCTCCGGCCGTCGACGACGTACGTCTTCACGGTGCGGGCGCGGGACGCCGACGGGCGGCTCGGGCCGCGCAGCCGCGAGGTCCGGGTCACGACGCCCGCGGCGGTCGCGGCCGACCGTTCGGCGCCGACGCGCCCGGGGCGGGTCCGGGGCCGGGCGGCCGGCGGCCGGGCGGTCCAGCTGTCCTGGTCGGCGGCGCGGGACGACCGGGGCGTGGTGTCGTACGAGATCCACCAGGGCGGCACCAAGGTCCACGGCGTGGGCGGCGGGCAGACGGCGGCCGTCGTGACGGGGCTGCGGCCGGGCACCCGGTACTCCTTCACCGTCCGGGCCCGGGACGCGGCCGGCAACCTCTCCCCCGCCGGTACCGCCGTCCGCCTCACCACGCCCGGCACCGACGACGGACGGGCCACCGCCCCGACGGGGCTGCGCGCGAGCAGCCGCCGGGCCGATGGCGCGTACCACATCGATCTCGCCTGGACCCCGCCGCGCACGGACGGTGTGGTGACCGAGTACCAGATCCACCTCGACGGGCGGCCGGCCACGTCGCTGGTGTTCGGCGGGACCGCCCCGCGCGACCGGGCCACGTACAGCTTCTACGCCGGGCGGGAGGCCGGTGTCACCCACCGGGTGCGGCTGCGGGCCAAGCTGCCCGACGGCACGTGGGGCGGGTTCTCGGCGGAGCGGACGGTGACCACGGGCGGGACCCGGTGAGGTCCCCGTCCGCCGGCGGGCGCAACGCGTCACCTGCCCGGTCGCGCCCGGCATGCGGACCGGGCCGCGGCCCGGTTGGCTGCCTCTGAGGCAGCACGGGCGTTTCCCGATCCCGGCGGCGCAAGGGACGTACCGCCGACCGTGCCGCCGGAGGGCAGGCACTCCGCATGCGCATCTCCCCGCCACTTCCCCGCACGGGACTTCTCCGCACGGGCCCGGCCGTGGCCGCCGTCGCCGCGCTGTCCTTCGCCCTGGCCACGGGGCCGGCCGCCGCGGCTTCCGGGATCTCCGTGAGCACGAGCGGTTCGACGGTCTCGGTCACGACGAGCGCCTGCGGCCGGATCAACGGCAGCTGGGGCACCGCGTCCCTGCTCGACAGCCGCCAGACGAGCTTCGCCCAAGGGCGCCAGGTGGCGCTGTCGGGGACCAGCGCCGCCCAGACCGCCGCGTGGTCGAACCTCGGCGCGGGCACCTACACGGTCATCGTGCTGTGCTCGAACAACACCACCGCCGGCACCCAGGCGGTGATCGTCGCCCCGGCGCCCTCGCCGTCCCCCTCCCCCTCCCCCACCCGGTCGGCGGCCCCGCCGGTCTCCGCCGCGCCGTCGCGCGGGGCCCTGGGCGGGGTCGGCGGGGCGGTGCGGGACTACGGCACCGCCACGCTGATGGCGGGCAGCGCCCTGGTCGGGTCCGGGGTCATCGCCGCGGCCTGGTTCCTGCACCGCCGCCCCAGGCCGCGCCGCTTCTGAGGGGCCTTCGGGTCCGCGCCGCGGGCCTCAGAGCCCCTTCTCCTCGGGGCGCTCAGGCCGGTTCGCGGCCGGGCAGCTCGGCAAACTCGGCCAGGGCGTGGCGCAGCCACCGCGTCCAGAACGTCTCCAGGTCGATGCCCGCCCGCAGCACCAGGTGCCGCAGCCGGTCCTCGGGGCCGTCCTTCCCCGGCGGGAAGTCGCGCCGTTCGATCTCCTCGTACTCGGCCAGCTGCCGTTCGTGCAGCTCCAGGTGGCGCCGCAGGTCGGCCTCCAGGCCCGCGGTGCCGACGACGGCCGCGGCCCGCAGCCGCAGCGGCAGCGGGTCCCGCATGGGCCTCGGGTCCTGGGGGGCGGCGGTCCAGCGGGCCAGTTCGGCGCGGCCCGCGGGCAGGACCTCGTAGCTCTTCTTCTGCCCGCGGGCCGGCTGCTCGGCCGGCAGGGCGCGGATGAGGCCGTCGGCCTCCAGCCGTCCCAGCTCGCGATAGATCTGCTGGTGCGTCGCCGACCAGAAGTAGCCGATCGACTTGTCGAACCGGCGGGTCAGCTCCAGCCCCGACGACGGTTTCTCGAGCAGGGCGGTGAGGATCGCGTGCGGGAGTGACATGGGGTCATCCTAGGGACGGCCCCCGGGCGTCACAGGGCCGCCGCCAGCTCGGTGCCCTGCTGGACGGCGCGCTTGGCGTCCAGTTCGGCGGCGACGTCGGCGCCGCCGATCAGGTGCGCGGCGTGCCCGGCGGCGACCAGTTCCTCGTACAGGCCGCGGCGCGGCTCCTGACCGGTGCACAGGACGATCGTGTCGACCTCCAGCACCGTGCTCTCCCCGCCGACGGTGAGGTGCAGTCCGGCGTCGTCGATGCGGTCGTAGCGGACGCCGGGGACCATGGTGACGCCGCGGTGCCTGAGCTCGGTGCGGTGGATCCAGCCGGTGGTCCTGCCCAGGCCCGCGCCGACCTTGGTGGTCTTGCGCTGGAGCAGGTGGACGGTGCGCGGCGGGGCGGGCCGCTCGGGGGCGGCGAGGCCGCCGGGTCCCGTGTAGTCCAGGTCCACGCCCCAGTGGCGGAAGTACGTGGCGGGGTCCTCGTGCGCCTTGTCGCCGCCGTCGGTGAGGTACGCGGCGACGTCGAAGCCGATGCCGCCCGCGCCGAGGACCGCGACGCGGTCGCCGACGGGGGCGCCGTCGCGCAGGACGTCGAGGTAGCCGAGGACGCTCGGGTGGTCGACGCCGGGGATGTCGGGGACGCGGGGGGTGACGCCGGTGGCGACGACGACCTCGTCGTAGCCGTCCAGGTCGGCGGCGGTGACGGTCGTGTCCAGCCGTACGTCGACGCCCTCCTCCTCCAGCCGTGTGCGGAAGTAGCGCAGCGTCTCGTCGAACTCCTGCTTGCCGGGGACCTTGCGGGCGACGTTGAGCTGGCCGCCGATCTCGCTCGCGGCGTCGAAGAGGGTGACCGTGTGGCCGCGTTCGGCGGCGGTGACGGCGCAGGCGAGTCCGGCCGGGCCGGCGCCGACGACCGCGACGCGCTTGCGCAGCCGCGTCGGGGAGAGGACCAGCTCGGTCTCGTGGCAGGCGCGCGGGTTGACCAGGCAGGAGGTGATCCGCCCGCTGAAGGTGTGGTCGAGGCAGGCCTGGTTGCAGCCGATGCAGGTGTTGATCGCCTCGGGGCGCCCGGCGGCGGCCTTGGCGACGAAGTCGGGGTCGGCGAGCATCGGGCGGGCCATGGACACCATGTCGGCGTACCCCTCGGCGAGCAGCCGCTCGGCGAGACCGGGGGTGTTGATGCGGTTGGTGGTGACGAGCGGGACCGACACCTCGCCCATGAGGCGCTTGGTCACCCAGGTGTAGGCGCCGCGCGGCACGGAGGTGGCGATGGTGGGGATGCGGGCCTCGTGCCAGCCGATGCCGGTGTTGATGATCGTGGCCCCGGCGGCCTCGACGGCCCGGGCGAGTTCGATCACCTCGTCGAGGGTGGAGCCGTCCGGCACGAGGTCCAGCATGGACAGCCGGTAGACGACGATGAAGTCCTCGCCGACGGCCGCGCGGACCCGGCGGACGATCTCGACGGGGAAGCGCATGCGGTTCTCGTACGAGCCACCCCAGCGGTCGGTGCGGTGGTTGGTCCGCGCGGCGGTGAACTCGTTGATCAGGTAGCCCTCGGAACCCATGATCTCCACGCCGTCGTAGCCGGCCGCGCGGGCGAGGCGGGCGGTGCGGGCGTAGTCGTCGATCGTCCGCTCGACCTCGGCGCCGGTCAGCTCGCGGGGTACGTGGGGGCTGATCGGGGCCTGGAGAGGGCTCGGGGCGACCAGGTCGCGGTGGTAGGCGTAGCGGCCGAAGTGGAGGATCTGCAGGGCGATGCGCCCGCCCTCGCGGTGCACGGCCTCGGTGACGGTCCGGTGCCGTTCGGCCTCCGCCTCGGTGGTGAGCTTGGCGCCGCCCTCGTAGGGCCGGCCCTCCTCGTTGGGCGCGATGCCGCCGGTGACGATCAGGCCCACTCCCCCGCGCGCGCGGGCGGCGTAGAAGGCGGCCATGCGCTCGAAGCCGCGCTCGGCCTCCTCCAGGCCGACGTGCATGGAGCCCATGAGGACCCGGTTGGGCAGGGTGGTGAAGCCCAGGTCGAGCGGGCTCAGCAGGTGGGGGTAACGGCTCATCGGGCCCTCCGTGCGCGGTGTCGTGCCTCTGTTGTAGAGGACCCCCGCCGCTTTTTGCAACTAGTTGCATAAGAGGCGGTGCGCACGGTGCCCGGCCGGGGCGGAACGGTCTCCGCCCCGGTCACGCGGGGAAGCCCGTCACCTGCTCTCCAGCCGGACGTGCAGCTCCCGCTCCTGGTCGCCGGAGGACCCGCACAGGTCACGCACGGTGAACAGGGAGTCCAGGGTGGTGCGGAACCGTTCGATCGCCCAGTAGCCGCCCTGTACGTCTGCCTCCACCGAGGCCCGCAGCCGGGCCGGGCCGCACTCGCCCCCGTGGGCGTCGGCCACGTCGAAGGTGCCGAGCCACACGGTCGGACGCACCTCGTGGCACTCCCGGGGCACGTCGTCCGCGCACCGGTCGGACGAGAAGCACGCGCACAGGGCGTCGAACACGGTCCGGGCGTCCTCCTTGCTGCATCCGCTCAGCTCCACCGAGACGGACTCCGGGTGGGATCGCTCGCCGTCCATCGTGATCGCTCCTCTCGTGGCCACGGCACGGCCCCGCGCAGGGCCGCCCCCGTGGGCGTCACTGGACATCTCACTCATGTCACCAGAAAAGCACCACCTTCGGCGGAGCACTACCGGCACGGGCCGCGGATACCGGCCCGGGGGCACCACCGCTCCCTCCCCCGGCGCCCGGCCGCCGGTTTCGCGGGCGCCCGCAGGGCTGGTGGGGGAAGGTGGAAGGAGACCGGCCGAGCCGCGGGAAACGGTCCTGTACGCGGGAGTACGCGGTAGAACAGGGGGGGTCGGCATCGGGAAGACGTGCCGCGTGGAACGGCGAAGGCGGGCGTGGGATGAGTACAGCCGGGTCTCCCGTGGTCCGGGGCGACGAACCGCCGCGCGGGCCGGTGCGGCCGAGCGGGCTGCTCGACGTGCTGGGCGTGGCCTCGGTGGTGCTGGACGCCCAGGGGCGGATCGTGCTGTGGAGCCCGCAGGCCGAGGAGCTGTTCGGCTACTCCGCCCGGGAGGCCCTGGGGCAGTACGCCGCCCGGATCATGGTCCACGAGCAGCACCTCGACCTGGTGGTGAAACTGTTCGCCGACGTGATGGAGACCGGGCGGAGCTGGGCCGGGGCGTTCCCCGTCCGCCGCAAGGACGGCACCACACGGCTCGTGGAGTTCCGCAACATGCGGCTGATGGACGACCGGGGGGACGTCTACGCGCTGGGGCTCGCCGCCGACCAGTCCACCGTGCGGCAGCTGGAGCGGGACGTGGCGCTGTCGTCGCGGGTGATCGAGCAGTCCCCGATCGGCCTGGCCGTCCTCGACACCGGTCTGCGGTACGTCTCGGTCAACCCGGCGCTGGAGCGGATCGACGGCCGGCCGGCCGCGGAGCACATCGGCCGCCGCATCCGCGAGGTGCTGCCGCACCTGGACGCCGACGCCCTGGAGGCCGCGGCCCGCGAGGTACGGGACACCGGGCGGCCCGTCGTGGACCGGCCCGCCCTCGGCCGGACCCCCGCCGATCCGGACCACGACCACGCCTGGTCGGTGTCGCTGTACCGGCTGGAGGACGCCCACGGCACCGTGCTGGGCGTGGCCCTGTCGGTGGTGGACGTCACCGAGCAGTACCGGGCCGGCGTCGAGGCGGAGGCGGCACGGCGGCGCCTGGCCGTGGTCGCCGACGCCTCCGCGCGCATCGGCACCACCCTGGAGCTGGACCGCACCGCGCACGAACTGGCCGGTGTGGCGGTGCCCGAGCTGGCCGACGTGGCGGCCGTGGACCTGCTGGAGGCGGTGGTGAAGGGCCGGCGCAGCGCCCTGGCCCCGGCCGAGCCGGCGGTGATCCGCGCCCTGGCGGTGCAGGCGGACGACGCGCCGGAGGCCCTGCGGGCGGCCGATCCTCCCGGGCAGGTGGCCCGGTACGCGCCCGACCGTCTCGTCACCGAGTGCGTGCGCACCGGCGCCCCGGTGATGGTGGCGCACGTGCGGGACGAGGACCTGCCGCGCATCGCCCGCTCCCCCGAGGCGGCCGGGCTGCTGCGCCGGGCGGGCGTCCACTCGTACCTGGCCGTGCCGCTGATCGCGCGCGGTGAGGTGCTGGGCGCGCTGGACCTGAAGCGGACCCGCAACCCCCTGCCGTTCGGCGAGGACGACCTGCTGCTGGCCCGGGAGCTGGCGGCCCGGGCGGCGGTGCAGATCGACAACGCCCGCTGGTACCAGAGCGCCCGCGACACCGCCCTGACCCTCCAGCGCAGCCTGCTGCCGAGCGTCCCGTCGGTGACGGGCGGGCTGGAGGTGGCCTCCCGCTACCAGCCGGCGGAGGCCACCAGCGAGGTCGGCGGCGACTGGTTCGACGTGATCCCGCTGGAGGGCTGCAAGACCGCGCTGGTGGTGGGCGACGTGATGGGCAGCGGCATCACGGCGGCGGCCTCCATGGGCCGGCTGCGCACCGCGACGAACACCCTGGCCTCCCTCGACCTGGACCCGGCGCTGCTGCTGGAGCACCTCGACCGGACCGCCACCGGCCCGGACCAGTCCATCGCCACCTGCGTCTACGCCGTCCACGACCCGCATCTGCGGCAGTGCCGGATCGCCAACGCCGGGCACCTGCCGCCGGTCCGGGTCCGCGCCGGGCGGCCCCCTCGGCTGCTGGACGTGCCGACCGGGGTGCCGCTGGGGGTCGGGGGCGTCCCCTTCGCCACCACCACGGTCGGCCTGGACCCCGGCGATCTGCTGGTGTTCTACACCGACGGGCTCGTGGAGACGCGCCGGCACTCGCTCGACGAGCGGCTGGACACGCTGCTGTCCGTGCTGGACGGCCCGGACCGCCCCCTGGAGGAGGTGTGCGACCTGCTCCTGCGCGCCCTGCACGAGCCGGAGAACGCCGACGACGTGGCCCTGCTCATCGCCCGGGCCACGCCTCCGGCCTGACTCACCGCTCCCGGACGCCGGTCACGACGTGGGCGTATCCCTCCTCGGACGCGGCGAGCCGCGCCGTGAGGCCGCCGCGGGCGAAGACGTCCAGTGCCTCGGGCGCCTGGCGCTCGCTCGTCTCGACGAGCAGCAGGCCGCCGGGGGCGAGCCACCGGGGTGCTCCGGCGACGACCCGGCGCAGGACGTCGAGCCCGTCCGGGCCGCCGTCGAGGGCGGCCGGCGGCTCGTGGTCGCGGGCCTCGGCGGGCAGCAGGGGCACCTCGCCGGTGGGGACGTAGGGCACGTTGGCCGCCAGGAGGTCGATCCGGCCGCGCAGACGGCCGGGCAGCGCCTCGAACAGGTCGCCGGTGTGGACGTGGCCGCCATGGGCGGCCAGGTTGCGGCGGGCGCAGCGCACGGCGGCCGGGTCGATGTCGGCGGCGTGCACCTCCACGTCGCCGAGCACGTCGGCCAGGGCCGCGCCGAGCGCGCCCGAGCCGCAGCACAGGTCCACGACGACGGCCGCGTCCGGCGCGTGGGCGAGGGCCTGCTCGACAAGGAACTCGGTACGGCGGCGGGGCACGAAGACGCCGGGTTCGACGGCGATGCGCAGGCCGCGGAACTCCGCCCAGCCGACGACGAGTTCGAGGGGCTCCCCGGCGACGCGGCGGTCCACCAGGGCGGCGAGTTCGGCGGGGGTGCCGGCGGCTGCCAGGAGCAGTTCCGCCTCCTCCTCGGCGAAGACGCAGCCGGCGGCGCGCAGCGCGGCCACGACGGAGCCGGGCGAGAGGAAGGGGGCCGCGGGGAAGGAGGCGGAAGAAGCGGAGAAAGAACGGGAAGAACGAGAAGAACGAGAAGAACGGGGAGAGCAGGAAGAACGAGAAGAACCAGAAGAAGGGGACATGGAGGCCAAGAGCCTTTCGAGGAACCGAAGGGCACTCTCGCGGTCACCTAGCGACGGTGATCCGCCCTGTCCTGAGGTGAGAGCACCCGGGCCGACACAGCGGTGATGGGTCTCACCTCCTCGCGTCCGTCGGCCGGGGCGGTCCCGGCCGACGGTCACCCTACCCCAGATGATCAGACGCCGACCGATTCTTCGATCTCTTCCTCGGCTTCCTGGTCGTCGTGTTCCGTCCGCGCCGTCCCGGAAGGCGCCGACGGGGCGGCGGCCGAGGCCGGGGCCGGGGCGACGGCCCGCTCGCGGACGGCGGCGACCGCCATGACCACGAGGCCGAGCAGGAGCCAGGCGACCAGGGTCCACACGTTGCGGGCCAGTCCGTCGCCGTCGAAGTACAGCAGGCTGCGGGCGCCCTCGACGAGGCCGGCGCCGTTCCAGAAGGCGTGCAGGGTGCCGAAGAAGCCGTTCTGCAGTTCGGGCCGGAACAGGCCGCCGGAGCTGGTGAAGTTCAGCATCACGAAGAGCACCATCATCGTCAGCGTGGTCCACTTCTTGAGGAAGGTGTGCAGGCCGACGCCGAGGAACAGGATGCTCGCGGAGTAGAGCCAGGACATGCCCCACAGACCGGCGAGGTCGTGGTGGGCGAGGTGGAAGACCGGCCCGGCGAGCAGGGCGCCGATGGCGCTGACGGCGACGGAGACGCCGAGCGTCAGCAGGGCCCGCATCCGCATGGGCAGGGCGCCGCCCGCGGCGCCGAGCGCGGCCACGGAGGCGTAGGAGCCGATGCTGACCGCGACCAGCAGGAAGAACAGCCCTTGCCCGGTGGGGTCGTCGTCGACCGGCGTGGCCACGTCGGTCACCTTCAGCGGGGCGCCCTGCCGTTCGGCGAGGGGGGTGAAGACCTTCTCCACCGCCATGGCGCCCATGTCGGAGGCGGCGGTGGCGACCACGAGCTCGGGCGCCTTGGCGCCGGGGACGTAGGCGCCGGTGACGTCGCGGGACTTCACCAGGTCGAGGGCCTCGGCGCGAGTGGCGACGGTGCGGACGTCGAGCGCGTCGCCGGCCTTGTCCTTGACCGACTGGGCGAGCACCTTCGCCTCGGGGCCGGAGCCGACGACGGCGACCGGCAGGTGGTGGGGCTCGGGGGTGACGAACGCCCCCATGTAGGCGAGACCCATCCCGAGGCACATCAGCAGCGGGGTGATCAGGTGCGTCAGCGCGTGGTGCAGGGCATGCGACCTCGTCGGCCCGTGACGCAGGGCGTGCGAGCTCATCGCTCACGTCCTCCAATGGTTGGCATATACAACTCTTTCCTCAAGTTGTACTATACAACCAAGATGCGAGGGAGGTCCGGTGCCAGCAGCCGATGTGACTCATGAGACCGCCGCCACGACCGGCAGGACCACGGCGGACACGGCCGTGGAGACGATCCAGCACGAGATGACGGCCTTCGCCCGCCGTGCCCGCGCCTCGGCGGCCCGCATGCACCCCGAGCTGTCGCTGGTCTCGTACACCCTGCTCGGGCACCTGGAGGAGCGCGGCGGCTGCCGGGCCACCGACCTGGCCGTCCACTACGCCCTGGACAAGTCCACCGTCAGCCGCCAGGTGGCCGCCCTGGAGCGGACCGGGCTCGTCGAGCGGCGCCTGGCCCCGGACGACCACCGGGTCCAGGTCCTGCACCTGACGGACGCGGGCCGCCGCATCCTGGCCCAGGTCACCGAGAGCCGCCGCGCGGCCTTCCGGGAGCGGCTCGCCGACTGGCCCGAGGAGGACCTGGTCCGGTTCGCCGCGTATCTGGAGCGGTACAACGCGTGGCCGGAGCAGGAACCCGGCGAGGGATGAGCAGAGGAGGCGGGGGTGAGGGCCGGGACGGCCGCGCCCGACCCGTACGGTTGAATGTGTAACCACTGATGGACCGCGTAGGCACCGATCACGCCCGACCCGCGGGCCGCTGCACCGCGGCGGCCGGAGACAGCACCGCATGAACACCACCCGAGGCTTCACCGGGCGACCGCGCGCCGCCCGTCCCGGGCTGCCGCCCGGCCAGTACGACGCGGGCGACGACTGGCCCGTCCTGTCCGCCGAGGTCACGCCCGACCTGGCGCCCGCCGACTGGACCTTCCGCGTCGGCGGCCTGGCCGCCGAGCCCCGCACCTGGACCTGGGAGGAGGCGCACGCGCTGCCGGCGTCGGCGTACTCGGGCGACATCCACTGCGTGACGGGCTGGTCGAAGTTCGGCGTGCGGTTCGGGGGCGTGTCCCTGGACGCCTTCCTGGACGCGGCCCGTCCGCTGCCGTCCGCCACCCACGCCGTCGCCTACGCGCACACCGGCTACACCACCAGCCTGCCGCTGGCCGACCTGACCGGCGGGCGCGCCTGGATCGTGTGGGAGTACGACGGCCTGCCGCTCGCCCCCGAGCACGGCGGCCCGGCACGGCTGCTGGTGCCGCACCTGTACTTCTGGAAGAGCGCCAAGTGGATCGCGGGCCTGGAGCTCCTCGACCACGACGAGCCGGGCTTCTGGGAGCAGAACGGCTACCACGCCCGCGGCAACCCCTGGGAAGAACAGCGGTACTCCGGTGACTGAGAAGAACAGCGGTACTCCGGTGACTGAGACGACGACGGCCGGGACGGCACCCGGGACGGCGACGCACACCCGAGGGGGCTTCGCTCCCCCGGTCCGGTTCGCCGTGCCCGGACGCATCGCGGTGAGCGAGCAGGTGGCCACGCGGTGGCAGACCGCCACGCTCACCGCGATCCGCCGCGAGACGCCGCGTGCCGCCACCTTCCGCCTCGCCGTGCCCGGCTGGGCGGGACACCTGCCCGGCCAGCACCTCCAGCTGCGGCTGACCGCCGCCGACGGGTACGTGGCCCAGCGCCACTACTCGATCGCGTCCGCCCCCGACGACTCGGGGCACATCGAGCTGACCCTCGACCACGTCGAGGGCGGCGAGGTCTCCGGCTGGTTCCACACGGTGGCCCGGGTGGGCGACCGGGTGGAGGTGCGCGGCCCGCTGAGCGGCTTCTTCGCCTGGCCGGGCGACCGGCCCGCGCTGCTGATCGGCGCCGGCTCCGGGGTCGTCCCGCTGATGGCGATGGTGCGGCACCACCGGGCGCGGAACCTGTCCGCCCCGCTGCGGCTGCTGGTGTCCGCGCGCAGCCCCGAGGAGCTGATCTACGCGCGGGAGTACGGTCCGGAGACGACCCGCGTGTTCACCCGGAGCGCGCCGGCGGGTGCGCCGGTGGGGCGGCTGACGGCCGCGCACCTGGCGCCGCTGATGGCCGAGCGGCCGCCCGGCGGGTGGGAGGCCTACGTGTGCGGCTCCAACTCCTTCGCCGAGCACGCCTCCCGGCTGCTGGTGGCGGCCGGCCAGCCCGTGGACCGCATCCGCATCGAGCGCTTCGGCTGACCCGGCGCGGCGGACCCGCCCGTTACGCGCCGGCGCCCTGCCGTCCGGCGCGCCGGTCCGGGTTTCCCCGCGGCCCCGCGGGGCACCTGTCCGGCGGCGCGGACCGGCCGTCCGGCGCCGCCCGGTGGGCGGCCCCGGTGGCGAGGGCCGCCGGACGGGGTACCGGAGCGGCGCGGGCGGGTACCCGCGGGGCACGGTGCGGCCCGGGCGGCAGCGCTTGGGCCCGTACGCCCGCCCGTCCTGCCCTCGGCTGCGGTGACGGCGAGGAGGTCGACATGGGAACCCGGGTGCGCTGGTGGCGCTGGCGGCGCAATCCGCTGCGGCGCCGGTCGGACGTCGTGGAGGCGTGGACGGCGCTGGCCGTCGCCGTCCTGCTGTTCGTGGGCGCTCCCCTGCTGGGGGCGGTCGCGGCCCGGTGGGCCCACGACGAGGCGCGCGCGGCCGCGGACCGGCAGCAGGCCGAGCGGCAGCGGGTGCGTGCCGAGGTGATCGGCCGGACCCCCGACCGGCTGCCGTCGGTCCAGGCCGGCGGCCGGCACTCGTACCGGGCGACCGTGCGCTGGACGGAGCCGGACGGTGCCGCGCGGACGGCCGCGGCGCGTGTCCCGGCGGGCACGCGGCACGGGGAGACGGTCGACGTGTGGCTGGACTCCCGGGGCCGGAGCGTGCCCCCGCCGGCCACCGGCTCCGCGGTCTGGCAGCACTCCCTCACGATGGGCGTCTGCGCCACGGTCGGCGCGGTGGCCACCGTCCTCCTCGCGCACAGCGGGGTGCGCCGGGCGGCTCTGCGGCACCGGATGGACGAGTGGGAGCGCGAGTGGGCCCGCACCGAGCCTCAATGGACGCACCGGCGGGCCTGAGCACGGCGACCGCGTCCGCCGCCGCCCCGGCGGAAGACCTGGCGAGCGCTCCGATCACCCGCATACGGTGTGATCGCTTGCCCTGTCCCTGTCGCAAAGGCGGTCCCGCATGGCCCTGTTCGACCTTCCGCTCGACGAACTGCGTTCGTACCGCAGCACGTCCGCGGAGCCCGAGGACTTCGACGCGTTCTGGTCCAAGACCCTCCAGGAGGCCCGCGCGCACGACCTGGACGCCCGCTTCGAGCCGGTGGAGACCGGTCTGTCGACGGTGCGGGTGTACGACGTGACGTTCGCCGGGTTCGGCGGCCACCCCGTCAAGGGGTGGCTGATCCTGCCCGCCGGGGCGGAGGAACCCCTGCCGCTGGTCGTGGAGTTCATCGGCTACGGCGGCGGACGCGGTCTGCCCCACGAGCACCTGCTGTGGGCTTCCACGGGCCGGGCCCACTTCGTGATGGACACCCGCGGCCAGGGCAGCGCCTGGGGCGGCGGGGGCGGCACCGCGGACCCGCTCGGCGGCGCTCCCGCGTACCCGGGCTTCATGACCCGCGGCATCGACGCGCCGGAGAACTACTACTACCGCCGCGTCTACACGGACGCCGTACGGGCCGTCGAGGCGGCGCGCTCCCACCCGCTGACCGACGCGACGCGCACGGTGGCCCTCGGCGCCAGCCAGGGCGGCGGCATCACGCTCGCGGTCGGCGGACTGGTGCCGGACCTGGTGGCCGTCGCGCCCGACGTGCCGTTCCTGTGCGACTTCCCGCGCGCCACGACGCTGACCGACCGTCACCCGTACCGGGAGATCGGCCTGTACCTCAAGACGCACCGCGGGCGCGGCGAGGACGCGCTGCGCACCCTGGCGTACTTCGACGGCGTGCACTTCGCGGCGCGCGGCCGGGCACCCGCGCTGTTCTCGGCGGCGCTGGAGGACCAGACCTGCCCGCCCTCGACGGTCTTCGCGGCCTTCAACGCCTGGGCCCACGAGGACAAGGCGATGGAGGTGTACGACTTCAACGACCACGAGGGCGGCGGGCCGTTCCAGGAGGCCGCGCGGCTGCGCTGGCTGCGCTCGTACGCCTGAGTCCGCGCGGGTTCCCCCCGGGCCGGCCGCGCCGGAGGGCTTCCGTCTGGTCCGACCGGTCGGTACGTTCGGTGCCATCCGGGCGGCGCCGTTGCGGCCCGGGGTGACGGCCGACGACGGAGGGGGCCCATGTCCGGGCACGAGGCACAGGTTCACGGCCACTGCGATCCCCGCTTCGCGGCGGTGCGCGCGGCGTTCGAGGAGAACTTCCGGGAGCGGGGCGAGCTGGGTGCCGCCGTGGCCGTCACCCTGAACGGGGAGACGGTGGTGGACCTGTGGGGCGGCTGGGCCGACGCGGCCCGCACCCGGCCCTGGGAGAGCGGCACACTCGTCAACGTGTGGTCGACGACGAAGGGCCCGGTCGCCCTGTGCGCCCACATCCTCGCCGACCGCGGGCTGCTGGACCTCGACGCGCCGGTCGCCGCGTACTGGCCCGAGTTCGCCGCGGCGGGCAAGGAGAAGGTCCTCGTCCGGCATCTGCTGTCGCACCGGGCGGGCCTGTGCGGGCTGCGGGAGCCGCATACGGCCGCCGAGCTGTACGACTGGGAGCTGACCACCGGGCGCCTGGCGGCCATGGCGCCCTGGTGGGAGCCGGGGACCCGGTCGGGCTACCACGCGCTGACCTACGGCCACCTGGTCGGGGAGGTCGTGCGGCGGGTGTCGGGGCTGCGGCCCGGGGCCTTCCTGGAGCGGGAGGTGACCGGCCCCCTGGGGATCGACTTCACCCTCGGCCTGCCGGAGAAGGAGGCCCACCGGGCGGCGGAGCTGGTGCAGGCTCCTTTCGGCGAACGGAGCGCCGCCGCCGGGAAGCTGCCGCCCGCGGCCCTCGCCGCGCTGGCCAACCCCGCAGTGGGGGCGGCCGAGGCGTGCACGCCCGAGTGGCGGGCCGCGGAGATCCCGGCCGCCAACGGGCACGGCACCGCGCGGGCCGTCGCCGCGCTGTACGGCGTCTTCGCGGGCCGCGGGACGTACGGCGGCCGGCGCGTCCTGTCCCCCGAGGCCGCCGAGCGGGTCCGCGAGGGGCAGGGCCGCTGCCGCGACCTGGTCATCGGCGCCGGGTTCGAGGGCGAGACGGAGGCCGGGCTCGGCCTGTGGCTCAGCGGTCCGCACGGTTCGTACGGGCCCAACCCTCGCGCCTTCGGACACGACGGACTCGGCGGGTCCTGCGGACTGGCGGACCCGGAGGCCGGCATGTCCGTCGGCTACGTGATGAACCGCATGGGGCAGCGCATCGCCGACGACCCGAGGAAGATGGCGCTGGTCGACGCCGTCTACCGTGCCTTGTGACCGGCGCCGTCCACCGCGCGCCCCGTCGCCAGGGACGGGGCGGCGGGGCGACGGGGCGACGGGGCGACGGGGCGACGGGGCGACGGGGCGACGGGGCGACGGGGCGACGGCGGATCGTGTGATCGTGTACGGGATCGCGGCCAGGGCGCGGGAGGGGGCGTACGGGGCGCCGGCCGCTACTGCGGTGACCGCCGGGCCACGACCAGGCGGACGCGCGGGCTGCCGTCGCGCCGCCGCCCGAACTCGGGCAGCGCGTGCAGCTCCACCCGGAAACCGGCGCGCGTCAGCTCGCGGCACACGCGGCTCGGCCGGAAGGTCCGGTAGTACATGACGAACGGCGGCCGCCACACGGCGTTGCGCACCCGCATCACCGCGTCGAACCCCAGCAGCGTCCAGTACGCCGGTGAGCCGGGCGGGGGCGGGGCGACGAGGGGGAAGGCGAAGCACCCGCCGGGCCGCAGCACGGAGTGGACCTGGGCGAACAGCCCCGGCAGCTCGCGGGGCAGGAAGTGCCCGAACGCCCCGAAACTCACCACGAGGTCGAACGCGGACGTGAAAGGCAGGGCGCGGGCGTCCGCGCGGACCCAGTGGACGCGCGGACCGGGGGGGCAGGGCGCGTCGCCGGGCGACGGCGAGCATGCCCGCGCTGAAGTCGACGCCGGTGACGCCGTCCCGGCACACCCGTACCGTCACGCCGGTGCCCGCACCGGTGCCGCAGCACAGGTCGAGCCCGGTGCCGAAGGGGCCCATCCGGGCCAGCGCCGCCGCGACGGCGTCCAGCACCGCGTCCGGCGTCCGGAACGGGGTGTGGTCGAACTTCGGGGCGAGCAGGTCGTAGCCGCGCTCGACGGACGACAGCGCCTGGACGGCGAGTTCACGGAGGCCGGGGCCTTCGGGACTGAACATCCGGCCAGCCTAGACGCCGTTTCCCTCGGCTGAGGACTGTACTGATGACCGGGCAGATGGGTGTCAGTGCGATGTGCGAACCTCCGGGGCATGAGCTACGACCTTGCTGTCTGGGAAGACGGGAGGCCGGCGGATGACAAGACCGCCGCCCGGGTCTTCAACGACCCGTACGACCACTGCTGCATTGACGGCGAGGCGGAAAGAGCCTCCGTCCAAGCGCATAGCGGCCTACGTGACCGCGCTGCTTGAGCGGTGGTGCGACATCCCCGAGAACGAGGAGGACACCTCGCCCTGGTCGACCGGATCATTGATCAACGAGGCCAGTGGTCCACTGATCTGCTTCCCCATGCGGTGGAGCATGGCCGAGGAGGCGTCGGCCTACGCGGCAGCCGTGGCGGAGCCCATGGGGCTGGTGTGTTTCGACACGCAGCAAAACCGGCTCAGGCCGTGAGGAGAGCCGCCGGTCGGCGGTAGCCGACGAGGGCTGCGGCCATGCCGGCGAAGTTGAGGAAGCGCTCAGCCTCGTGTCCGTACCGGCGGTGCAGCCTCCGGCAGCCTGCCTGCCAGGACACGGTCCTCTCGGCCACCCAGCGATGTCTGCCCAGCCGCTGCGAGGACTCGGCACCCTTGCGGACGATGCGGTGGCGGATTCCACGCTCGCGCGGCCATCGGCGCTGATGGCCGTAGTCGCAGCCCTTGTCGGCGTGCGGCCTCGCCGGCCGTCGGTACCGGGCACCGCGGAGTGACCGGATGGGTGGAATGCCGCACACGAAGAGCTCCAGGCTCTGACTGTCGTGCATGTACGCGCCGGAGGCACCCAAGGACAGCGGCAGTCCGTTCCGATCGGTGATCAGATGGATCTTCGACCCCAGCCCACCCCGGGCACCGAATGCGTCGAGGACGACCTGGTGCGGTCGGGCCCACACCCGGTCCCGGCTCCACGGGGCGAAGCACCGATAGCCGGTGGGCCAGGTCGGCCCGAACACCAGCGGCAGCTGCCGCCAAGTGCAGCCCGAGGCGGCCACGAAGACGATCGCCGCCAGGCATGCGCGGTCTCCGGCCCGTCGGCGGCCGCCGCCTTGTGGACGTATGACCGCCGTCGGCGGGACCACTCACCGGAACGGCGTCCACAACTCGTCCGGCACCAGTCGCTCAACGAGATCCGCACGCGCGGCCCAACGAGCGAACACGCCATCAGAAAAGATGCCTGACTGGCGGACGGCCCCGGCGCCGCAGCCCGGCGGCGAACCGATACCGCCGGTCCAGGCCGCGGTGAACTTCTCCCTCACCCCCATCGAGCTGAACCGCCCCGCCCCGTTCGGCATCACCGTCGTGTTGATGGCACAGGACTGCCACAGCGTGCGCCTGACCGAGGCACCCGCCCGCTGCCCCGCCGCGACACGAAGCTTTGACGACGACGCGCCCCGCCACATCCGGGACGCGGACGAACGGATCTACGTGGTGACCACCAACCTCGTCACCGGCGCACAGGAGCAGCTCGCCCGGCACCGGCGACCGGACCACGTCTGGCGCGCCGGGTGGGTGGTCAACCGACTGTCGCTCCTCACGGTCGTCATCGGCACAGGCGTCGCTGCGCTCACCCCCATCGGCCAGTTGCACAGCCACGCCGGTGCCGCCGATCACGCGCACTACACCGGCATCGCCCACTTCATGGCCGACCGCCCGCTCACCAACCCCTCCACCACTTGGGACCGTCCCCGCGGGTGCGGGGAGCAGGAAGATTTCGACCTGGCCGGCGCGCCACTCCGGGGACCATCCCCGCGGGTGCGGGGAGCAGGGTGGGGGCGGCGCGCGGGGCGCCGCCCGATGGGGACCATCCCCGCGGGTGCGGGGAGCAGCACAAGCTGATCGCGCCGAACCTGCTCACCCGGGGACCATCCCCGCGGGTGCGGGGAGCAGCACGCGCCCGGCTTCTCCGGGATCGGCACCCAGGGACCATCCCCGCGGGTGCGGGGAGCAGGCAGCCTCACCCCCCGACCCGACGAACTGGTGGGGACCATCCCCGCGGGTGCGGGGAGCAGGTCCAGATCCGCCCCGGCCCCGACGGCCGCTGGGGACCATCCCCGCGGGTGCGGGGAGCAGGGTCGTCGCTCGGGGGCGGCATGACCGCGAGCGGGACCATCCCCGCGGGTGCGGGGAGCAGATGGCGGGGCGTGGTCCGCAGGCGTTTGCCGGGGGACCATCCCCGCGGGTGCGGGGAGCAGCAGCGGCCGATGTCCTCCAGGGTGACCGGGTCGGGACCATCCCCGCGGGTGCGGGGAGCAGCTGGATTTCAAAAATTCCCCCGGCATAGTCGAGGGACCATCCCCGCGGGTGCGGGGAGCAGTCGTCCACGGAGCCCGCGGACAGGTCCATCGTGGGACCATCCCCGCGGGTGCGGGGAGCAGTCGGTGATCTTGTTGCGGTTGGAGCCGGGAGGGGGACCATCCCCGCGGGTGCGGGGAGCAGTGGACGGGGGTGAGCGGCTTGGGCATCGGCCCGGGACCATCCCCGCGGGTGCGGGGAGCAGGATTCCTTCGCCCTTCTTCGCTGCGGCGAGGAGGGACCATCCCCGCGGGTGCGGGGAGCAGATCTGCTGATCAGACCGGCCGCCAACACCCGAGGGACCATCCCCGCGGGTGCGGGGAGCAGGTCCGCGCCGCCTGCTCGGCACGCTCGCCGTCGGGACCATCCCCGCGGGTGCGGGGAGCAGACTGGGTGACCTGCGGCTTTAGACGTCGTTTCAGTTGGTGAGTCGGCGGTAGCTGATGAGTGCTGCGGCGATGCCGACGAAGGCCAGGAAGTGTTCGGCCTTTCGCTCGTAGCGGCGGTGAAGTCTTCGGCATCCGGCCAGCCAGGAGACCGTTCTCTCGACGACCCAGCGATGTCGGCCGAGCCGCGTGGAGGACTCGATGCCCTTGCGGGCGATGCGGTGGCGGATGCGACGTTCGCGGAGCCATTTCCGCAGGTGGTTGTAGTCATAGCCCTTGTCTGCGTGAAGCTTGGCCGGACGCCGGCGGCGCGGGCCGCGGCGGGAGCGGATGGGCGGGATCCCGCGCACGAGCGGCTCCAGGCCGAGGCTGTCGTGCGTGTTGGCGCCGGAGATACCCAGCGACAGCGGCACGCCGTTCCGGTCGGTGATCAGGTGGATTTTCGATCCAGGCTTGCCGCGGTCGGTCGGATTCGGTCCGGTCAGTGGCCCCCTTTTGCCGCCCGGACGCTGACGGAGTCGATCGCGCACCGCGACCAGTCCAGCTCACCCCGAGCGCCGAGTTCGTCGAGGATGACACGGTGCAGCCGGGCCCAGACCCGGGCCCGGCTCCACTGGGCGAAGCGACGGTAGACGGTGGGCCAGGCCGGCCCGAACACTGGCGGCAGCTGCCGCCAGGTGCAGCCAGAGGTGGCCACGAAGATGATTGCCGCCAGGCACTCGCGGTCACCGGCCCTCCGTTTGCCGCCGCCCTGCGGGCGTATGACCTGCGTCGGCGGGACCACCCGCCGAAACAGCGTCCACAACTCGTCCGGTACCAACCGCTCCACCAGGTCCGTCATGCACGGCTCAACGAGCGATCACGCCATCAGAAACGGCGTCTTACTGGAGCCAGAGCCGGTTTCTGTACACTATCTCCGATTCCAACAAATAAGACATAGGGGATTTATTTTCCATTGGGCTCTCTCGGCACGTCG
>NZ_JBEXTV010000046.1:0-26290 GCF_040628835.1 Streptomyces sp. NPDC006134
GCCCGCACATGGAGTAGTTGAGCTGGACGGGGTGACCATCCCGAAGGGCGATCCGATCCTGGTCAACTACGCCGCCGTGGGGCGAGGCCGAGGCGCGCGTCGCCGCCCTGCTGCGGTCGAGCGCCACGGCGCTGGACGCCCGGCTGACCCCGCAGCCGCTGGCCGTGACGGAGGAGACCGTGGCCGCGCTGGCGGCCCTGCGCGAACTGGCGGGCGCCGACGGTGTGCTGGCGGGCGCCCTGTGCGAGACGGCGGCCAACACGGTGTGCAACGCCGTGCTCGCCACCCTGCGCACCCCGGGCCTGGCCGACCGGCTGGCCGGCGACCCGGACCTGGCGGACCGGATCGTGGCGGAGACCCTGCGCACCGCGCCCCCGGTCCATCTGGAGAGCCGCTGCGCCACTGCCGGGCGGACGGTCCACGGCACCGCGATCGCGGAGGGCGACGAGGTGGTGGTGGCCGTCGCGGCGGCCAACCGGGACCCGGAGGTGTTCGCCGGGCCCGACCGGTTCGACGTGGACCGCGCCGCCGCGCAGCCGGCCCTGGTGTCGGGCCTCGGCTGCCGGGACGGCCTGGAGGAGTTCGCCGCCCGGCACGCCGTCGCGGCACTGCGCGCCCTCGCCGGGGCGCTGCCCGGAGCGGCGCTCGCGGGCCCCGTGGTCCGCCGCCGCCGTTCGCCCGTACTGCGGGGCATCAGCCGGTGCCCGGTCGAGATCTAAGGACTGCCGATGCGCATCGTCTTCTCCTCCATGACGAGCAAGACCCACTTCTATCCCCTCGTCCCGCTCGCCTGGGCCTGCCGCGCGGCCGGGCACGAGGTCCGCGTCGTCGGCTCACCGGGACTGACCGAGATCACCACCGCCGCCGGTCTGACGGCGGTGCCCGTGGGCGAGGACGTCGACCTCGCCGGGCACATGAGCGCGGTCGGCGAAGACATGATCAAGTACGTGCGGTCCCTGGACTTCGCCGACGAGACGCTGGCGCGTGCGTCCTGGGACCACCTGCTGGGCATGCAGACCGCCCTCACCCCCAACCTCTTCGCCCTGATGACGCCCGACTCACTGATCGACGGGATGGTCGAGTTCTGCCGCGCCTGGCAGCCGGACCTGCTCATATGGGAACCGCTGACCTTCGCCGCCCCGATCGCGGCCAAGGTGACCGGAGCGGCCCACGCCCGGCTGCTGTGGGGCCCGGACATCACCACCAAGTCCCGCCGCGCCTTCCTGGACCTGCTCGGCCGGCAGGAACCGGAGCACCGCGAGGACCCCTTCGCGGAGTGGATCCAATGGACCCTGGACCGGCACGGGGTGGCGCCCGAGCCGGACTTCGACGAGGAGATGGCCGTCGGCCAGTGGACCATCGACCCGGTACCGGCCAGCATGCGCCTCGACCTGGGCCTGCCCACCGTGGGCATGCGCTACGTCGACTACAACGGCCCCTCCGTCGTCCCGGACTGGCTGCAGAAGCCGCCCGGTAGGCGCCGGGTGTGCCTCACGCTCGGCGTCTCGGGCCGCGACAGCGGGGTGGAGGTCATCACCACCGACGAGCTGCTGGACGCCGTCGCCGACATCGACGCCGAGTTCGTCGCCACCCTCGACGCCCACCAGCTCGAATCGGTCGCGCGCGTCCCCGACAACGTCCGCACCGTCGACTTCGTCCCGATGCACGCCCTGCTGCCCACCTGCGACGCGGTCGCCCACCATGGCGGCCCGGGCACCTGGCACACCGCGGCGATCCACGGCGTGCCGCAGGTCCTGCTGCCCCACGGATGGGACACGGACGAGCGGGCCCGGATGGCGGAGGAGACCGGCATGGCCGTGTCCCTGCCGGCCGGGAAACTGACGGCCGACCGGTTCAGGGAAAGCGTCGTCCGGGTCCTGGAGGACCCGGCATTCCGCGAGGGCGCGGCGAGAGTGCGCGACGAGATACTGGCGGAACCGGCGCCGACGGAAGTCGTCGGTGTGCTGGAGGAAATGACCGTGGCGCACCGCCGGAAAGGCTGACCGGAACCGCGGAATTCGAGGTGTCGAAAGGCGGTCACAGCTCCCTCGTAACTCGCTAGTGAACAGGTCGAGTTGGGGCGGATGAGCCTTGTGGCGCCGCTGGCGATCTTGCTAGGGTCGCCGCGGATATCGAGATCGCGTCGCTCAAAAAGAATGGACGTACTGCGGCGTCTTCGCGCCGGGAATTCCCGGCCGTGAAAGACGCCAGATGCGGGGAAGAGGAAAATGAGACGAATAATATGGGTGCCCTCCGTATTTCTGGCGGTTCTGGCGCTCCTCAGTCTGGGCGCCGCCCCCGCATCTCCCGGCCGTACCGAGAGCCGGGCCGACCGTCTCGTCGCGCAGATGACACTGGACGAGAAGCTCTCGTTCGTGCACTGGGACTACGACACGACGGACAAGACGGCCCCGGTCCACCTGCCGGGCGTCCCGCGGCTCGGCATTCCGAAGGTGCGCGCCACCGACGGGCCCGCGGGCGCGACGATCGGCCGGCCGTCGATCGCGATGCCCGCCCCCGTCGGTCTCGCCTCGTCCTTCGACGAGGAACTCGCCGAGAAGTACGGACAGGTGCTGGGCCGCGAGGGCCGCGCGTTCAACCAGGACGTGATCTTCGCCCCGATGGTGAACAGCATCCGGGTGCCGCAGGCCGGCCGTAACTTCGAGACGTTCAGCGAGGACCCGCTCGTCACCGGGCGCACTGCGGCCGCCGAGGTCAGGGGCATCCAGAGCCAGGGCCTGATGGCGACGGTCAAGCACTACGCCGCCAACACCCAGGAGAACAACCGCATGGGTGTCGACGTCCAGGTGGACGAGCGCACCCTGCAGGAGACGGAGCTCCCCGGCTTCGAGGCCGCCGTCGAGGCCGGCGCCGCCTCGGTGATGTGCGCCTACAACAAGGTCAACGGCGAACCCGCCTGCGGCAACGGGAAGTTGCTCAACGACATCCTGCGCGAGCAGCTCCGATTCCAGGGCTGGGTCACCTCCGACTGGCTGGCCACCCAGAGCACGGACGCCATCACCAAGGGGCTCGACCAGGAGCTGGGCATCGACGTGGCCGTGGCCATCCCGCCCGGCGGCGAGGTCCCCGGCGGCAAGTACTTCGGCGACACCCTCAAGGAGGCCGTCACCGACGGCACCGTCCCCATGGCGGTCCTCGACCGGGCGGTGAGCCGCATCGTCGGGCAGATGGACCGCTTCGGCCTCCTGGACGAGAACCAGCCGCCGCGGCCGGAGCGCGATGTCGCGGGCGGCACCGCGGTGGCCGAGGAGATCGCCGAGTCCGGCGCGGTGCTGCTGCGCAACCAGGACCGGACGCTGCCGCTGGACGCGGCCACCACCGACGATCTCGCGGTGATAGGACCCACCGCCAAGACCCCCAAGGTGACGGGTCTCGGCAGCTCCTACGTCGTCCCCGACGCGGCCACCGCCCCGCTGGACGCCATCACCGGGAAGCTGGGGGAGGACGCGCACGTCTCCTGGGCCGTGGGCGAGGAGATCGAGGGCGAGACCATTCCGGCGTCCGCCCTCAACCCGCCCTTCACCGGGGGCACGGTCCTGCAGCCCGTCGAGAGCGGCGTCATCTACGACGGCGAGCTGACGGTTCCCGAGGACGGGCTCTACCGCATCGCGGCCCGCGTCACCGGCGGCAACGGCGCCATCCAGATCGACGACGGCACGCCCATCAGCGTCGGCGAGGTCTTCGGCAAGCTCACCAGCGTCCCGCTGGAGCTGACCGCCGGCACGCACACCGTCCGGATCAGCGGCGGCGCGGTCGTCGACCAGCCGATGACCCTCGACCTGCGCTGGGTGACTCCCGACCGGGCCCGGCAGGCGATCGACCGGGCCGTCGAGACGGCGCGCGAGGCCTCCACCGCGGTGGTCTTCGCCTACGACGACGGCGCCGAGGGCAGCGACCGCACCTCCCTCTCCCTGCCCGGCCGCCAGAACGAGCTGATCGAGGCCGTCGCGGCCGTCAACCCCCGTACGATCGTCGTCCTGAACACCGGGTCGTCCATCACCATGCCCTGGCTGGACGAGACCCGGGCGGTCCTCGACATGTGGTACCCGGGCCAGGCCGGGGCGGAGGCCACCGCCGACCTGCTGTTCGGCGACGCCGAACCGGGCGGCCGGCTCACCCAGACCTTCCCCGCCTCCGAGCAGGCCACCCCGGTCGCGGCACACCCCGAGCGCTACCCCGGCGTCGACGGCGTCGTGCGGCAGACCGAGGGCATCCACACCGGGTACCGGTGGTACGACCGCGAGGGCGTCGAGCCGCTCTTCCCGTTCGGCCACGGGCTGTCCTACACGTCCTTCGCGTACGAGAACCCGGCCGTGCAGCGCGCGGCCGACGGCTTCGACGTCGACGTGACGGTGCGCAACACCGGCGACCGGGCGGGCAGCGACGTGGTGCAGGTCTACCTCGGCCCCAGCCCGGAGCTCCGGCTCGACCAGGCGGTCAAGGCCCTGGCCGGCTACGAAAAGGTGGAGCTGGAACCCGGAGAGTCCCGGCGCGTGCGCGTCCACGTGGCGGAACGTGCCCTCCAGTACTGGGACACGTCGGCCGGCGGCTGGCAGCTCGCCGGCGGCGAGCGCCGCGTCCTCATCGGCTCCTCCTCCGACGACATCCGGCTCACCGGGAGCGTCCAGGCCGACCGGCCCGCCCAGAGGACGCGGTCATGACCGGCGGCGAGGCCCCGGACCCGTACGTACGCCTCGGCCGGCTCGCCACCCGGGTGAGCCGGCTGTGGCTCGGCACCGTCAACTTCAGCGGCCGGGTCGCGGACGACGACGCCCTGCGTCTGCTGGACGAGGCCCTCGACCGCGGGATCAACTGCGTGGACACCGCCGACATCTACGGCTGGCGGGTGCACAAGGGCCACACCGAGGAACTGGTCGGGCGCTGGCTCGCCCGGGGCGGCGGCCGCAGGGACAGGGTCGTCCTCGCCACCAAGGTCGGCGGCGAGATGAGCGACCGGGCCAACGACGGCGGCCTGTCCGCCCGCCACATCGTCGCCGCCTGCGAGCAGTCCCTGCGCCGCCTGGGGGTCGAGTGCATCGACCTCTACCAGATGCACCACATCGACCGCGCCGCACCCTGGGACGAGGTGTGGCAGGCCATGGACCTCCTGGTGGCGAGCGGCAAGGTCTGCTACGTCGGCTCCTCCAACTTCGCCGGATGGCACATCGCCGAGGCGCAGGCGAGCGCCCACCGCCGCAACTCGCTGGGCCTCGCCTCCGAGCAGTGCCTGTACAACCTGGCGGTCCGCCACGCCGAACTGGAGGTCCTGCCGGCCGCACACCACCACGGCCTAGCGGCCATCGCCTGGTCACCGCTGCACGGCGGCCTCCTCAGCGGCGTACTGGCCAAGCTGCGTTCCGGCACCGCCGTCAAGTCCGCCCAGGGCCGGGCCCAGACGCTCCTGCCCTCGCTGCGCGGCGCCATCGAGGAGTACGAGGACTTCTGCCGCGGCATCGGGCAGCACCCCGCGGAGGTCGGCCTGTCCTGGGTGCTGTCCCGGCCGCACGTCACCGGTGCCGTCATCGGGCCGCGCACCGTCGAGCACCTCGACTCCGCGCTGCGCGCCGCCCGCCTCACCCTCGGCGACGCCGAACTCGCCGCTCTCGACCGCATCTTCCCGCCGGTCGGCCGGGGCGGCCCGGCCCCCGAGGCCTGGGCCGCCTGACGGCCCGCCACCCGGTCTGCACCACCCGCGACCACCGAACGAAGGGACCGACCGCATGACTTCCGGAGCACAGGCCAACGAGGAGAAGGTCGAGGACAAGGTCGTCGACTTCTACGACAACTTCACCGAGGTGTTCAGGGACCTGTGGGGCGACAACCTGCACGTCGGCTACTGGCACGACGCCTTTGACGAGGCCCCCATCACCAAGGCCACCGACCAGCTCACCGACCAGCTCATCGCGCGGCTCGCTCCGCGGCCGGGCCAGCGCATCCTGGACGTCGGCTGCGGCGTCGGGGAACCGGCCTTCCGGCTCGCCCGGGCGGCCGACGTCGAGGTCGTCGGCGTCTCCATCAGCTCCTACCAGGTCGGCCGCGCCAATGAGCGCTCGCGCGGCCTGGGCCTCGCCGACCGCGTCGGCTTCCAGCACGCCGACGCCGCCGAGCTTCCCTTCCCCGACGCCTCGTTCGACGGGGCCTGGGCGTTCGAGTCGCTGATCCACATGCCGGACAAGGAGAAGGTCCTGCGCGAGATCAAGCGCGTACTGCGCCCGGGCTCGACGCTCGTCCTCGCCGACATGTTCAGCCAGCCCGACACGGAGCTGACGTTCCAGGACATCATCACCACCCCGGAGATGACCGACTACCGCGCCGTCATCGAACGGGCCGGACTCGTGGTGCGGGACTTCACCGACATCACGGCCAACACCCTGGCCCCCCAGCCGGTGCGCGAGCGCATCGCGGCCGATCTGCTGGCGCGCAAGGACGACGTCATCCAGATGACCGGCCCCGAGGAGTTCGAGCGGATGGTGGACGGCGTGCGGGTCCCCAAGGCCTACGGCTACCTCCTCGCCACGGTCACCACCGACTGAGAAACGGGCACACGATGGTCATCACTCAGTGCCGCGTCTGCGGCAATCACGAACTCGTTCCGGTGCTCGACCTGGGCGAGCAGGCGCTGACCTGCGTCTTCCCCAAGAGCCTCGACGAGCAGGTGCCCGCGGTCCCGCTGGAGCTGGTGAAGTGCTCGCCCGCCGGCTGCGGCCTCCTGCAGCTGAGGCACACCCCCGATCCCGGCCTGATGTACGGCGACGGCTACGGATACCGCCCGGGCATCCGGCCCTTCATGGTCAACCACCTCCGGGGCAAGGCCGTCGCGGCCGCGGAACTGACCGGCCTCGAGCCGGGGGACGTGGTCGTCGACATCGGCAGCAACGACGGCACGCTGCTGCACCAGTACCCCGTCGAGGGGCTGCGGCTGGTCGGCATCGACCCCTCGGGCGAGAAGTTCCGCGACCACTACCCGCCCGCCGAGCTGATCCCCGAGTTCTTCTCCCGCGAGGTCTTCACCGAGCGCTACGGCAGGCAGCGCGCGAAGGTCGTCACGACGACCGGAATGTTCTACGACATACCGGACCCGCTGCGGTTCATGCAGGACATCCACGCCATCCTCGACGAGGACGGAATCTGGACGACCGAGCAGAGCTACATGCCGGCCATGCTCGAGGCCAACGCGTACGACGTGGTCTGCCACGAACACCTGGAGTACTACGCGTTCCAGCAGATCGAGTGGATGGCCGAGAAGGTGGGCTTCACCGTCCTGCGGGCCGAACTCACCGACGTCTACGGCGGCAGCCTCTCCGTGACCCTCGCCAAGAACCCGGGCCGCCACCCGCGCGACGAGGCTTCCCTGGTCGCGCTGCGCGAGCGCGAGGCCGCCGCGGGCCTGGACACCCTGGCCCCCTACGAGGCGTTCGCCCGCCGGGTCCGCCGGCAGCGCGACGAGCTGCGGGCCTTCCTCGACGACTCCCGCGCGGCCGGCCTCGTCACCTTCGGGTACGGCGCGTCGACCAAGGGCAACGTGACCCTGCAGTACTGCGGCATCACTCCCGAGGACCTGCCCTGCATCGGCGAGGTCAGCGAGGAGAAGGACGGCCGGTTCACCCCCGGCACCGGAATCCCGATCGTGTCCGAGGAGGAGGCCAAGTCCCGCCGCCCCGACCAGCTCCTCGTCCTGCCCTGGATCCACCGCGACGGCTTCGTCGAGCGCGAGCGGGCGTACCTGGAGGGCGGCGGCAGGCTCGTCTTCCCGATGCCGACCCTCACCACGGTGAGCGCCTGACCGGGCCCGCCTGCGACACGCGACTGCAACGGAAAGGGACACCGCAGTGCCGACCGACACCTCGACCGCTCTCCCCAGCCTGGACAGCGATCTCTTCCACATCGACCAGTACGAGGCCTACGCCGCGCTCCGCGAGCAGGGGCCGGTGAGCAAGGTGAGCTTCATCGGCCGGGAGGCCTACCTGATCACCCGGCACGCCGAGGCCAAGGCCGCCCTCGGCGACCTGCGGCTCAGCAACGACTTCAAGAAGCAGCCCCCCGAGGTGGAGCTGCCGACCTACCACGGCATCCCCGAGGACGTCCGGCCCTACTTCGCCAACAACATGGGCAGCAACGACCCGCCCGCCCACACCCGGCTGCGCAGGCTCGTCGCCCGGGAGTTCACCGCGCGCCGGGTGGAGTCCATGCGCCCCCGGATCGAGGAGCTCGCCGAGCGGCTGCTCGACGGCCTCACCGGCCAGGCCGAGGCCGACCTGGTCGAGCGCTTCGCCTACCCGCTGCCGATCACCGTGATCAGCGAACTGCTCGGCGTCGAGGAGCGCTACCAGGGCGACTTCGGCCGGTGGAGCAACGAGTTCCTGGTGATCGACGCCGAGCGGGTGGAACAGCGCGAGCAGGCGGCCCGGGCACTGGTCGGCTTCATCCTCGACCTGATCGAACGCCGGCGTGCCGACCCCGGCCCCGACCTCCTCTCGGCGCTGATCGGCGTCCACGAGGAGGACGAGGACCGGCTCAGCACCGACGAACTCGCCTCGGTGGTGCTGATCCTGCTCATCGCGGGCTTCGAGACCTCGGTGAGCCTCATCGCCATGGGCACCTACCTGCTCCTCACCCACCCCGGAGAGCTGGCCAAGGTGCGCCGGGACCCGTCGGTCCTCCCCAACGCCGTGGAGGAGATCCTGCGCTTCCTCGGCCCCGCCGAGATCACCACGCGGGGGTCGCTCGAACCCGTCGAGATCGGCGGCGTCCTCATCCCGGCGCACAGCACCGTGCTCATCGCGGGCGCCGCGGCCAACCGCGACCCCCGGCGGTTCCCCGACCCCGAGCGGTTCGACGTGACGCGCGACGCCGGCGGGCACCTGTCCTTCGGCCACGGCATCCACTTCTGCGTGGGCGGCCCGCTGGCGCGCCTGGAGGCCGAGATCGCGCTGCGCGCCCTCCTCCGGCGCTTCCCCGGCCTCGCCCTGGCGATCGAGCCGGAGCAGGTGCGCTGGCGCCGGTCCTTCCTGCGCGGCATCGAGAGCCTTCCCGTGAGGCTGGGCCGGTGACCACCGGTGACTCCTCGCCCGGGACCTGGCTGCGGCGGTTCGGCCCGCCGGCCGAGGGGGCGCTGCGGCTCGTCTGCTTCCCGCACGCCGGGGGCGGCGCGAGCAGCTTCCACTCCCTCGCCCGCGCCCTGGGCCCCGCGGCCGAGGTCCTGGCGGTGCAGTACCCGGGACGGCAGGACCGGCGGCACGAGCCGCCGCTGCCGCGGCTGAGCGAGCTGGCCGACCGGGCCGCCGAGGCGGTGGACACGCTGGACGGGGCACCGTACGCCCTGTTCGGCCACAGCCTGGGGGCGCTCGTCGCCTATGAGACGGCCCGGCGCCTGGACCGCTCCGGCAACACCCCGCGCCGGCTGTTCGTCTCCGCCCGCTGCGCGCCCACGACCGGGGCGGGGCCGACCGACGGTCTCGAGGACGACGCCGCGCTGCTGGCCGAGGTCCGCAGACTCGGCGGCGGCGACGCGCTCGACGACCCCGAGGTGCAGGCGCTGGCGCTGCCCGCGCTGCGCGCCGACTACCGGGCCCTGAGGTCCTACACCTGGCGGGACGGGCCCGGCCTGCGCTGCCCGGTCACGGTGATGACCGGCACCGAGGACCCCCTGTGCGCCCCCGGGGAGGCGACCGGCTGGCTGCGGCTGTCGGTCGTCCCCGGGCGCTCGCGGGTCTTCACCGGAGGCCACTTCTATCTTCAGGACCGTGTCACCGAGGTGGCCCGGGCCGTCCTGACGGACCTCGGACTCCGTACGCCCGAAGCCGCCCCGGCACCCGCGGCCGCCGCTCGATGAAGGGAAGACCCGTTGCGTTTGCTCGTCACCGGCGCCGCCGGATTCATCGGGTCCGCCTATGTGCGCAATGTGCTCGCCGGAGCGTACGGCGACGCCGGCGACGTGCGGATCACCGCCCTGGACAAACTCACCTACGCGGGCAACACCGCCAACCTCGCCGAGGTCCTCGGCCACCCGGGCCTGACCTTCGTGCAGGGCGACATCTGCGACGCCGCGCTGCTCGCCGACCTCGTCCCGGGCCACGACGCGGTGGTCAACTTCGCCGCGGAGAGCCATGTGGACCGGTCGATCGCCGGCGCGGAGGACTTCGTGCGCACCAACGTCCTGGGCACGCAGGCCCTGCTGTCGGCGGCGCGCGCGGCGCGGGTGCCCCGGTTCGTCCAGATCTCCACCGACGAGGTGTACGGGTCGATCGAGACGGGCTCCTGGACCGAGGACTGCGCCCTGCTGGCGAACTCGCCCTACGCCGCGTCGAAGGCCGGGGCCGACATCCTGGCGCGCTCCTACGCCCGCACCTACGGCATGGACGTGAGCGTGACCCGCTGCAGCAACAACTACGGCCCCCGCCAGTTCCCCGAGAAGCTGATCCCCCTCTTCGTGACCAACCTGCTGGAGGGCAGGCAGGTGCCGTTGTACGGGGACGGCCTGTGCGTACGCGACTGGCTGCACGTGGACGACCACTGCCGGGGCGTGCAGCTCGTGCTGGAGAAGGGCAGGGCCGGCGAGGCCTACAACATCGGCGGCGGCGAGGAGCTGACCAACCTCCAACTCGCCCGCCTGCTGCTGCGGGAGTGCGGAGCCGGACCGGAGCGGATCACCCACGTACCCGACCGGCCCGGCCACGACCGCCGCTACTCCGTCGACGACAGCAGGATCCGGGAACTCGGGTACGCCCCGCGCGTTCCCTTCCGGGAAGGCCTGGCCCGGACGGTCGACTGGTACCGCGACCACCCGCAGTGGTGGAAGCCGCTGCGCCACGGGCCGTCGGCCGCGGCCTGACAGCCGCACCCGAGGGCGCCGAACGGCCCGGGCAGATCCTGCCCGGGCCGTTCGGCGCGGTGGGGACGGTGCGGTCAGCGGCCGTCGAGGGTGAAGCGGTAGAGCTTGTTGTTGTGGCCGCTCAGACCCTCGCCCACGTTGGAGATGTAGTAACCGGAGCCCCAGTACACGCTGCCGTCGACCACGGCCGCCCCGCCCCAGACGGAGCCGCCGCTGGCGAAGTCCCACAGGATCTCACCGGTCTCGCCGTCCAGCGCGTACATGTTGGTGCCGCTGGGCGCCGACGAGCCCGCGTACATGACGCCGTTGGCATGGGTGACGAAGCCGCCGTCCAGCCACTGGCCCTCCTTGCCCTGCGGGTCGGCGGTCTGCCACTCGATCTCGCCGGTGGCGGCGTCGACCGCCGCGAAGAAGCCGCTGCTCACCGTGGACTCGGTGCCGTCGGCGGCGGTGATGGTCCAGGGCAGGTGATCACCGTTGCTGATGCCGGCGTAGATGCGCCTGCCGTCCGTGGCGCTGCCCCACTGGATGCCGCCCAGCTTGCCGCCGGGGCCGACCTGGGTCTGCCACACGACCTTGCCGGTGGCCGGTTCGAGGGCGTAGTAGACGCCGCTCTTCTGGCCTATGCCGAGCAGGTCCTTCGGCTTGCCGTCGATCTTCGTGGTGTAGAGGTTCGGGGCGGAACCGAAGTCGAAGTCCGGGCCCTGGTCGGGCTGGTACATCATCCAGGCGTCGGCGGTCAGGGTGTGGTGCGCCCATCTGATCTTGCCGGTCCTCAGGTCCAGGGCGAGCACGCTGTCGAAGTGGTCGTCCTCGGCAGGCGGGGTGCAGCCGGTCTCCTTCGGGTGCCTGCAGACACCGGGCGGCACGGTGTAGTTGTTGCCCGTGCCCACGAACACCAGGCCGGTCTTGTGGTCGACCACGGGCTGGCTGCCCCACACGGCGGCGCCGGTGTAGCCCTCGGGGACGGTGTACGTCTTCCACAGGATCTTCCCGGAGCGGGCGTCGACCGCCAGGACCGCGCCGCGGAACTCCGGCTTGGCGGACAGGGTCGACGCCTTGGAGGACGTCCCCACGTAGACGACCCCGTTGTCCACGGTGGGGGAGGAGGTGATGACCGTCGTCGGGTCGTCGTCGACCTTGGTCATCCACTGCTTCTCGCCGGTCTCGGCGTCGACGGAGATGAGGTACGCGCCCTTCATCGCGGCCGTCGTCAGCGTGCCGGTGCCGATGTAGAGGCTGCCCTTCCAGTACGCGGGGCTGGTCCGGGACATGTGCCCCTCGACGCCGTCGTAACCGGTGATGGTGCGCGACCAGACCTCCTCGCCGCTGTCGGCGTCGATGGCCCACAGCCTGCCGCCCCAGTCGGGCACGTACACGGTGCCGTTCACGACGGTGGGGGTGGCGGAGACGTCGCCGTCGGTGGTGAAGGTCCACTTCGGCGCCAGCCGGTCCACGTTGCCCGTGCCGATGGTGCGCTCGGTGGCGGCATGGCGGGTGTTGTGGTTGTTCTGTCCCGCGCTGGCCCACTGGGGCTTCACGGGCACGCTCCGGGCCTCGAAGAGCCCGGCGCCGCTCGCGGCGGGGGCACCGGTCGCGGCGGACGCGACGGTGGCCAGCATGAGGGCGGCGCAGCCGGCCGCCGCGACGGACAGCCGCCGCCACAGCCTCCGGCTCGGTGCGGACCGTCGTCTCGTACCGGATCTCATGGAGTGATCCCCTCGTTCCTGTTCGGGCGGCCGGCCGGATCGCCGGCCACGTGTGGTGCGGTCTGCGGGGCGCGCGGTCACGGCGCGGCCGCCGCGGGGGCGTCGGTCCAGTCGGCGACCCGCACGCCGACGACGCCGGGGGCGTCCTCGGCGCCGACGGCGCTGCCGGAGAGCTGCTGGAGGAACTGACGCGCGGGCGCGTTGCGCCGGGTGGGCCGGTAGGCCAGCCGCAGGGTGCGGCAGCCGGCCGCACGGGCCTTCGCGCTCAGCAGCCGCAGCATCCGCGTCTCCACCTGGCGGTTGAGGACCCGGCAGCTCAGCAGGAAGACCGGAACGTGCAGCACGTCACCGTCGGCCTGCGCCAGCACGAGCCCGACGGTGCCGTAGTCGCCGAAGACGTCCCGGACCCGCACCGTCCACCCCTGGCCGACGCCGTCGAGCAGCCGCCGCAGCTCCGGCACCGTGAAGGCGGTGCCCGCCAGGGTGAACTGCGTGGTCCGTGCCGTGAGCTGGGCCGCCCGGTCGAGCGCGGAGTCCGACAGCTCCTCCATCGTGACCTCGATGGCGCAGCGGGCCAGGAACTCCTCGTAGTCCGCGACGGACCGCTCCAGGGCCCGGCGCTCCGGCTCGGCCCCGTACCAGTCGGCCCGCAGCCGGTCCTCGTCGGTCACCGTGAGCTGGTCGAAGGCCGTCTCACGGGCGAGCTGCCGCGGTGCCGCGTCCGCGTCCCGGGTCAGTTCCACCACGGCGACCTCGGGAAGCTGCGCGCGCACCGACGCGCATTCCACGGCGTCGTCGTCGACGAAGACGAACGAGTTCAGCGCCAGCCCCAGCTCCTGGGAGAGCTCGTACAGGTACTGGGCCTTGGGCTGCCAGCCGATCCGGTGGGCGGTGACGTCCCGCATGGTGAGGACCATGTCCGGGTGCTCGTCGAACACGGCCCGGACGTCCGCCTCCTCGTTGCGGCTGCACAGGCAGAGCAGCTTGCCCCGCGCGCGCTGGTCCAGCATGAACTCCTGGACCGCGCGGCGCCCCGGGCCGATCTCCACCCCGAGCGGTCCGTCCTCGCCGCACACCCCGGCCCACAGGGTGTTGTCGCAGTCGAGCACCACGACCTTGCGGGGCCTGGTCCACGTCGTGGCGGCCAGCCGCACCAGCCAGTCGGCCAGTGCGTCGAAGTACTGGTCGGAGTAGGGGAGGTGGGCGATGCGGTCGGCGTACTCGTCGTGCGTCTCCGGCACGTCGTAACGGTCCGCGAGGTCGTCCAGCGGCACGAGGTGCACGCCGGGGAGCGGGCCGACGGCCTCGGTGATCCGCCGCGCGGCGGACTCGGTCCGGCGCGCCGCGACGGGGTCGGCGAGGGCGCCCGGCGACGGCGGGGTCAGGGCCACCAGCCAGGTGGCCGCGCTGCGGGTGGGTACGGCGGACAGCACCGCGAGCAGCTCGTCCAGCAGCCGGTCACCGGCCGAGGGGTCACCGGCGCCCCGGTACAGGTCCTCGGCCCGCAGCAGCACGACGTTCACCCCGGTGTGGTCCAGCAGCACGCTGCCGGGGTCCAGCATCGGCTCCAGGAGCTGCCCGTACGGCGCCGCCCGGACCTCGCCCCCGGTCTCCCGCAGCCGCCGGGCCATGGCGTCCCTGAGCCCGTCCGAGGTGAAGGTCGCGGCGAGCGCGATGCCCGGACCCTTCGCGTCGCTCATGCGGTCCGGCCGTTCAGGTGGGCGCGGACGGCCGCGGCCAGTCCGGCGGCGGTCGTGTCGTTGCCGAGCGCGTGCACGGGCAGCTCCACGCCCAGTTCGCGCCAGAGCCGCGACAGCACGCGCACGGCCCGCATCGAGTCCCCGCCCAGCGCGGCGAAGGGGACGTCCGGGGCGACCACGTCCTGGCCCAGTATCCCGCGGAACGCCTCCAGCACCGTGCTTTCCACGGCCTTCAGTTCGTTCGCTTCCATCTTGAGAAAACCCTCGTTCCGGCCGTGACCGGCCAACGCATATGGCGGAAAGGTGAAAGAGGAGAAACAGGCCGACGGCCGTCGCCGGGCGGCCGGAAGCCGACCTCGGGGACCGCTCGTCGGGCGCCGCACGACGGATTCGGGAGCGTACCCGTTCGAATTCTTCGGTGCAGCGTGCACCCTGCCGGTCGTGTCCTGTCAATTGCAGGCGCTCGAGAATCACTTGAGTCTGTCTCCGGGCGGCGCCACATCCCAACACCGCGCGCAGGTACGTGCGTTACGATGCCGCCCGCGGTCGCTGCCCGTCCACCGATCTGCCAGGACCCGGATTCACTGGCACCACCCGAGTCGAACGAGGAGAAACAGCCATGCGCAAAAACGGGTTGGCCGGTCTCATCCCCCTGTACTTCATCATCCTGATCGACAACTTGAGCGTCAGCCTCATCATTCCGGTACTGATCCCCATCTCCTACGACGCCGATATCGGCATCATGAGCAGCGGCGGAACCGGTACCCGTGACCTTTTCTACGGAGTCGCCATCGGCAGTTATTCACTGGCGATGTTCCTCGGCGCCCCGCTGCTCGGCTCGCTGTCCGACCACCTCCGCCGCAAGCAGACCCTGGTGCTGTGTCTGCTGGGGCTGGCCCTGGGCTACGCGCTGACCGTCTGGGCGCTGCTGCGCCAGGACGTCGTCCTGTTCGTCGCCGCGCGGGTGATCGGCGGCCTGTTCTCCGGCAGCCTGCCGGTCGCCCAGGCGGCGATCCTGGACGTCACGCCGAAGGAACGCCGCGTGAACTCCATCGGCCTGATCATGTTCTGCGTGTCGACCGGGTACGTGGTGGGCCCGCTCATCGGCGGTTACCTGAGCGACTCCACCCTGGTCTCCTGGTTCGACCTCAAGACCCCGTTCCTCTTCGTGGCCGGCATCACGCTGCTGAACCTGCTGGTCCTGCTCGTGTCCTACCGCGAGGAGCCGGCTCCCCGGCCGGCGGGGCGCATGGCCTTCCCGAACCCGGTCAGGCACTTGGCGGAGTCCTTCGCCTTCCCCGGGGTCAGGACGCTCTCCGCGGCCCTGCTCCTGATGTCCCTGGGCTGGACGGCCTTCTTCCAGTTCATCGGCCTGTACCTGACGGCGAACGAGGGCTTCGACCAGCGCGCGGTCACCAACCTCATCTCGGTGGTCGGCGTGGGCCTCGCGGCGGCCTTCCTCTCCCTGGTGCCGCTCTCGATGAAGTACCTCGAACCGCGGGTCGCGGTGGCCGGAGCGCTGGCCGGGATGACCGTGTGCATCGCCGGCACCGCGCTGACCGGCTCGACGGCCGTGCTCTACGCCCTGTGCCTGGTGGGCGCGGCCACCTACGGCATCTCCTACAGCGGCCTGGTGGGCATGATGTCGGCGGCCGTGGACGACGGCCACCAGGGCTCCGTCATGGGCACGGCCGGCGCCATCGCGGCCCTCTCCGCGGGCCTGTCCGGCGTCGTCCTCGGTGCCGTCGACGGATCCAGCGCGGTGCCCGTCCTCTCCGCGGCCGTCTTCGCCTTCCTCGCCTTCCTGCTGTTCGCCGTCAAGCGGGCGGGCGGCGGCTCCCGTGAGCAGGCGCGCGAGAGCACGGACCGGACCCCCGCCCCCTGACGGCGCCCTCCCGGGCGGGGCCGTCCGGGAGCAGGCGGTACCCGGGCCCGGTGGCCGTCCTCGGCACCGGGCCCTTGTCACCCCCGGCCGGCCGGGACCGGGGCGGCGGCCTCCTCGCCGATCAGATGGGGGACCCCGCCGGCGGGCACGGGCTCCAGCAGGCGGCGCACCAGCCGCGCCGCCACCGGTTCCACCGGCCCGGCCGTCTCCCGGGCACCGGGCGAATTCGTCTGCTCGGTCCACAGCATCCCCGGCCGCGCGAGGAGGAACGCCACACCGGGACGGTGCCGGGCGGCCCAGTGGACCAGGCCCTCGACGGCCGACTTGGCCGCGACGTAGTGCGGCCAGTCGCGGGGCGGCTCGCGCAGGGCGGCCGAGGAGATCACCAGGCACCTGCCCCGCCCCGGCTCCAGGAGCGGGAGCAGTCCTGCCATCGGCGCGCTGACCAGCCGCAGCGAACCGGTCAGGAACGCGTCCATCCGCTCCAGGTCGGGGGCGGCCAGGCCCAGCGTGCGCAGGGGCGGGGCCGCGCTGCACACCAGGAAGCCGAGCCGGCCGTGCTCGCGCTCCACGCGGGAGCGCAGTGCGTCGCTCCAGCGCGGGTCCGCGGCGTCGCCGGGCACGGAGATCAGCCGCCCCGGCAGCCGGCCGGCGTCGGCGAGCAGCGTCTCGGGCAGCGTGCCCCGGTGCCCGACGTAGACCTCGCACCCCTGCGACGCCAGGGCCAGGGACAGGGCCGCGCCGAGTCCGCGGCTGCCGCCGACGACGACGGCCGAGGCGCCCCGCAGCCGGGTGGACGGGCTCAGGTGCGGGCTCAGCGCGGCCGCCGTGGCGAGCGGAGCGGGCGTGCGGACCAGCGCCTCGATCTCGGCCTCGGCGACGACCGCGCCGTCCGCCGTGATCTCCCCGACGATCGACACCAGTCCGAACCGGTGGTCGGCGTGGACCACGCGGGCGGTGTACGACAGCCGCGCGGGACCGCGCGCGGCGACCGGGAGAAAGCGCAGCGCCACCCGGCCGAGCAGGCAGTTCTCTCCCGGCAGGCGCATACCGGCCAGTTGGCTCGACCACAGCAGGCAGGCCAGCGGCGTCCGCCCGAGCAGCCGGGCGGCGGCCGGGAACCGCCCGCACAGCGCGTCGATCCCGTCCGGGCCGTACGCACCGGACACCGCGGTGCCCGGCGGCAGGTCCGCGATCGTGTGCCGGGGCGCCGACCGCGCCGGTGGTGTGGGCAGCGGGTCCAGGTCCGGCGGGGCGCCGGGGCGGACCCGTACGGTCAGACAGGTGCGGTCCCCGTCGAGCAGCCGGCAGCCGGTGCCGGCCCGGGTCCCGTCCAGCGCCTCGGAGCGGTACCGCACCCCGGGGAAGACGGGATTGCCGAAGTCGGCCTCGACGGCCGTGACGCCCGTCCCGTCCGGCGTCTGTTCCTCCAGCGCCGCCAGGGCCGCGAGGACGCCGTGTGCGACGGTCCGGCCGAAGGGCGTGCGGCGGGCGTGATCGGGCGAGCAGTGCAGCGCGTTGCGGTCGCCGCTGACCCGCGCGAACAGGGCCACGTCGTCTTCCGAGAGCAGCACGTGTCTACCTTTCGATGAGCGCGTCGAACGGACGCCGCGAGACGGGTGGACGCGGAACGCCCGAAAGCACTCGGGCGGAATTCCCGCAGGGCCGGACACTTGATATCCGCTTGAGCCGCGGTGTTGCCGCGGGTGTTCAATCGCGGTCCGGGAGCAGTTGAACACCCGGCAGCGCAATGCGCCCGGAGCCGCTGGTGGCAACTGATTCCCGCACGGCATTATGCGCGCGGTGGGGCGCTGCCCCGCAAGCTCGACCAGAATTCGAGTGCAGGCGGTCCGGAGCGGTGTACCAATTGTTCGACGGCCTGGGCGGTTGAAAGGTCTGTGTGCATGTCGGAGCGTCAGGCGAGCGCCTACGAGCGTTTTCAATGGTATCGGTACCAACAGCATCCCGATGACCCGGGACTCACCATCAGTTATGTGTACGCGCTGACCGGCGACGTCGACACCGGCCGTCTCGACGAGGCGCTGCGGGAAGTGGTGTCCACCGCATTCCCGCGACTTCTCAGCTATTTCACCGAAGTCGGCGGACAACTGGTGGCGAGGAGCCGTCCGGTGCCGCGGCGGGTGCTGCGGCGCTGCGAGCGGCAGGACGACCTGCTCGACTCCGGCGGCATCGACCCGACCGGCCAGGAGCTCTTCCGCTTCCGTTTCTGGCGGGCGTCCGAGGAGAGGCTGCTGCTCCGCCTGGACTTCAGCCACGTGGTGTTCGACGGCGGCTGCTACGCGCCGTTCTGCGCCGCCCTCAGCGCCTGCTGGCAGGGCGAGAGCCCGGTCCTGGAGCGGTCGTTCGGCGCGGTGCCGCGGTCCGACGCCGCCGGGGACGCGGCCTACTGGCGGTCGATGCTGGCGGGCCGCCGGCTGCACCAGCCGCTGCCCTTCTCCTCCGCGCCGTCCCACCGGGCCGGCCGCCGCATCACGGTCAAGGAGACGATCACCGGCGAACAGGCCGCGGACATCCACCGCTTCCTGCGCCGGCACGAGCTGAGCCCGCTCCAGTTCGTGGTCGGCGTCACCGGTGCCCTCGTGCACGCCTGCGGCGACGACGACCAGAGCGTCGTGGTCGCGCACACCGTCGACACCCGGGCGTACGGAGCCCCCTACGGCTGTCACACCAATCTGCTGCCGCTGTGGCTGGACGCCCCGGCGGAGCGGTCCGCGCTGTCGGTGCTGGAGCAGGTGCGCGCGCAGCGCGAGGAGCTGCGGGACCACCAGGACTTCCCGACGGCCGACCTGCTCGCCCTGGCCGCGGCCGAGCAGGGCCCCGCGGCGATCCGGGGCGGCAGCGCGCTCAACCTCGTGGTGAACTCCTCCTCCGCGATGCTGCCGACCTCGGTGCCGCGGCTGAGCGGGGTGGACGTCGACTGGGTCCGCAAGCCCGACACCGGCAGCTCGAGCGAGCTGAGCGTCAACTTCAGCTCCGACGAGCAGGGCATCCACCTCTCCTTCGACTCCTCCACCCACGTGCTGTCCCCCCAGGCCCTGTCGGCGCTGGCGACCAACTTCCTGCGCATGGCCCGGTTCATGGCCGCCGAGCCGCACCGGCCGCCGTCGCAGTGCGATCTGTCGCGCCCGCTGGAACCGGTGGCCGAGGGGGCCGTCCGGACCGACCCGGCCCACCAGGGCCTGGGCGAGGCCCTGGCCGAGGCCGCGGGGCGGCACCCGGACCGGGTGGCCGTCGTGGACGACCACCGGTCGCTCACCTACGGTGAACTGCTCGGCGCCGCACAGCGGCTGGGCCGTTCCCTGCCCCCCGGGGAGCGGCCGGTCGGCGTGTTTCTGGAGCGGTCGGCCGCGATCCCCGTCGCCTACCTGACCGCGCTGGCGCTGCGGCGCACGTTCGTACCCCTGGACCCCCGGCTGCCCGACGGCCGGCTCGCGTACATGGCCGAGACCGCGGATCCGGGCGTCGTCCTGGTGGACGCGGCGACCCGGGACCGGGCGGCCCGGCTGTTCCCCGGCATCCCCGTGCGGGAGGTGGACGGCGCGCTGCCGGGCGCGTCCCCCGAGGGTCCCGGCCTGCGGCCGGGCGACGCCCGGCCGGCGGCCCCGGCCGACGCCGGCCGCACCGCCTACGTGATGTTCACCTCGGGATCGACCGGCAACCCCAAGGGCGTGGCGGTGAGCGAGGGCAACCTCGTCAACTTCCTGCACTCCGTGCGACAGGACCCCGGTATGCGCCCGGACGACCGCATCGTGGCCCTGACCCCGGTCGGTTTCGACATCTCGCTGCTGGAGATCCTCCTGCCGCTGCTGTGCGGCGCGAGCGTCCGGGTGCTGTCCGACGAGGCCAGGACCAGCGGAGCCGCGCTGGCCGGGCACATCGACTCGGGCGGGGCCACCGTCGTCCAGGCCACACCGTCCACCTGGCGCATCCTGAAGGCCGTCGGCTGGCGGGCGAAGCGGCCCATGACCCTGCTGTGCGGCGGGGAGGCACTGGACCGCGACCTCGCGGAGTACCTGCTGAGCCAGAGCGCGGCGGTCTACAACATGTACGGCCCGACCGAGGCGACCATCTGGGCGAGCTGGCAGCGCGTGACCGACGCCGGACACGTCCACCTGGGAGAGCCCGCGCACAACACCCGGTACTACGTGGTGGACGCCGACGGGCGGTCCGTCGCCCCGGGCATGCGGGGCGAGCTGATGATCGCCGGGGACTGCGTGGCCCTGGGGTATCTGAACGCCCCGGCGACGGCCTTCGGCACACTGCCCGACGGCACGCCCTCCTACCGGACCGGTGACCTGGTCCGCTACGAGGGCCCGTCGCACCTCACCTACGTCTCCCGCAAGGACAGCCAGCGCAAGGTCAACGGCCACCGGATCGAACTCGACGAGGTGGCGGCCGCGGTGGCGGCCCAGGCCCCGTCCGCGACCGTCGTCGCCGTCGTGCGGCCGGAGCCCGAGCCGCACCTGCGCTGCTTCGTGTGGCTGCCCGCCGCCGAGGACTTCGACGCCGCGGCCGTGCGGGAGCGCTGCCGGGACACCCTGCCGTACTACATGGTGCCGCAGGCCGTGCACCGGCTGACCGCGGTCCCGCTGACGGCCAACGGCAAGACCGACGTCAAGAAGCTGAGCGAGGCCCCCCTGTCCTCGCTGGACCTGTACCCGCAGGACGAGGCACCCGCGCCGGCGGCCGACGGGGAGCGGGCCGCACCGGACGCCGGCGGGGCGGACGGGCAGGACCTCCTCGCCGAGCTGCGCCGGCTCGTCGCCGGTGAACTGGGCCTCCCGGAACCGGACGCCGACCGGCCCCTGGGGTACCAGGGCGTCACCTCGCTCGGCTACAACGTCCTCGCCGCCCGGATCAGCGAACGGTACGGGGTCGTCGTCCACGCGCACGACTTCTACCGCATGAACACCCTGCGCAACGTCGCCGAGACCGTCGCGCGGCTGTCCGGCGGCCGGCCCGAGGGGCGGCAGGACACCCGGCCCACGGCCGCGCCGCGCCCCCGGGCGACGGCGGACCGGCCCGGTGCCGACGGCCGCCTGGCCATCGTCGGCCTCTCGGCGGTCCTGCCCGGCGGGCCGGACCCCGAGGCCTTCTACCGGAGTCTGCTCGACGGCAGGGACTGCGTCGGGCCGGCCGGTGCCGAGCGCGGACTGCCCGGCGAGGTCGCCGGGTTCCTCCCCGGGGTCAAGGGCTTCGACGCCAGGTTCTTCTCCATCTCGCCACGGGAGGCGAGCTGGATGGACCCCCGGCAGCGGCTGCTGCTGCAGTCCGTCTGGCACACGCTCGAGGACGCCGGGTACGCCCCCTCCGAGCTGAGCGGCTCGCGCACCGGCTGCTACATGGCGGCCACCGGCAACGACTACGCGCTGCTCCAGGCCAGGGCGGACGCGCGGCAGATACCGTACTCGCTGGTGGGGCACTCCCTGAGCCTCATCGCGGGCCGCATCTCCTCCTGGTTCGACTGGCACGGCCCCTCCACGGTCCTCGACACCGCCTGCTCCGGCTCCCTGGTGGCACTGGTCAAGGCGTGCCGCGACCTGCGCGCCGGGGTCTGCGACGCGGCCGTGGTCGGCGGCGTCAACCTGATCCTCGACTCCCAGATCAACGAGGGGCTCCGCTCCGCGCGGTTCCTCTCCCCCGACCACCGGTGCGCGGCCTTCGACGCCTCGGCCAACGGCTACGTCCGCGGCGAGGGCTACGGAAGCTTCCTGGTCAAACGGCTGGAGGACGCCCTCGCCGACGGCGACGACATCCGCGCGGTGATCGAGAGCGTGGCGGAGAACCACGGCGGCCGCGCCAACTCGCTCACCGCCCCGAACCCGAACGCGCAGCTCAGCCTGCTCCTGGACGCCTACACCCCCGAACTCGCCGCCCGCACCGGGTACATCGAGACCCACGGCACCGGCACGGTGCTGGGCGACGCGATCGAGATCGACGCGCTGAAGCGGGCCTGGGAGCACCTGGTGCCGCGGCCCACGGGGCGCCGCGTCCGGCTCGGCGCGGTCAAGTCCCACATCGGGCACCTGGAGCCCGCCGCGGGGATCGCCTCCGTGACCAAGGTGATCAAGGCGTTCGAGCACCGGGTCCTGCCGGCCAACCTGCACTTCCAGGAGCTCAACCCCGGCATCGACCTGGAGGGCCGGCCCTTCGAGGTGCTGCGCAAGAACGTGCCGTGGGACGACGGCACCGGATCGGTGGCCGGCATCAGCTCCTTCGGCTTCGGCGGCACCAACGCGCACGTCGTGCTCTCCGCGCCGCCGGGCCCGCCCGCCCGGCGCGGCGGCGCCCCCGCGCAGCCCCGGCTGGTACCGCTGTCCGCGCGCACCCCGCAGGCGTTGCGCAGACTGACGGCCGGCCTGCTCGACCACATCGAGCGGACCGGGCCGCTGCGGGACGAGGACCTGCTCGACCTCTCGTACACCCTGTGCCGGCGGGAGCACCTGGCGTACCGCCTGGCGTGGTGCCCGTCCACGGCCGACGAGCTGGTGCACGCGCTGCGCACGGCGGGCGAACCGGTCCACGCGCCGCCGGCGGAAGGGCAAGAGGACGCGTGGCAGCCGACACCCGGGCCGGCCCGCGAGCGGTACCTGGCCGGCGGGACGGTCGACTGGCGGGGGCTGTTCGCACAGGACGAGCCGCGCAGACTGCGGCTGCCCGCCTATCCGTTCGAAGAGACCGATCTCTGGTTCACGGACGAGGGGGGAACGGCATGACGGCCGAAGCCGGCGTGGCGGCCGGCCGCGCCACGCACCCCGCCGCGGTGGAGCCGGCGGAGCTGCTCCCGGCCGGCGAGCCGGGCACCTTCCGGGTGCGCATCGACCCCGACCACACCTACCTGAGGGAGCACCTGGTGGGCGGCCGGCGGGTGCTGCCCGGTGTCGCCTGCCTGGAGATGGCGCTGCGCGGGGCCGCCCGGCTCCACCCCGGCGCGCGGACGTCGGCCATCAGGGACGCCGCCTGGCTGCGGCCGATCTCCGGTGACGAGCCGCTGGACGAACTCTTCGTGGCCTTCCGCTCCGCACCCGACGGGCGGACGGTGGACTACACCGTCACCAACCGCGGCGCGGTCTGCGGCATGGGCACGCTCCTGTCCGAGAGGCAGGACCGCGCCGTCGCGGTGGGCCTGGACGTGCGCGACGAGATCTGCGCGCACACCCGGTCCCACCTCACCCGGCCGGAGATCTACGCAGAGTTCTCGAACATGGGCATCGACTACGGCCCGTACTTCCGCCGCAACACCTATGTGCAGCGGCACGGACAGCGGGCACTGGCCTGGCTGTCGCACAACGACGGCACGCGAATGGGGCTGGTGAACCTCCTCGACTGCTCCTTCCAGTCGGGCATGGCGATCTCCATCGGAGAGCACCGTGACAGCTTGATGCCTTTCTCCATGGGGCATATGGTTTTTCACGCTCCGACGCGCATTCCGCTCGGCTCCGCTTTCGTCCTGACGGAAAAACTCTCTCCCTTCAGGACCAACTTCACGGTGTTCGACGAGGATTACGAACCACTTCTCTCGGTTTTCGACCTCGGTGTGAAACCCGCTCTTTGAATCCGGTGTCCTAGGCATAGGGGATTTTGTTGAGTCGCAACGAATGGCGAAGCGGAAATGATGCCGCGTCCGGTACAGCGCACCCCGGTGTCCCGCTGGTTCGCCGTGCCGCCGTGGACTCGATGGTGTTCGCCCCGCAGTGGACGCAACGCCGGCTGGACCCGCCGCGCGCCGGTGCGGACGGCCCGCGGACCTTCCTGGTGCCGCCCGGACAGCACCGGCTGCACCGGGAACTGACGGAGCGGTTCCCGCACGGCAAGGTGCTGCGGCTCGACGGCGCGGCGCTGGCCTCACTGGCCGACGCCCCGGCCCCCGACGAGCACGTGGTGTTCGTCAGCCGCACCTCATGGGCCGAGGACATCCGCGACGCGGACCTCACGGCCTTCCTCGGACTCGTCCACGCCCTCGACCGATGGCCGCGGGTCCGCCTCGACGTGTTCACCGACAAGGCGGTCCACAGCCCGCTGTTCCCGGCCGCCACGCATCCCGTGGACGGCGTGTACGTCGGCCTGGCACAGGCCCTCGCCAAGGAGCGGCCCGACTGGGCGGTGCGCTGCTTCTGCCTCGCGGACCTCACCGCGTCGTCGCTGTCCGCGGCCCTGGACCGGCCCCTGCCGACCGTGCCGGGCCGGCCCGTCTGCGTCCGCGGTGACGAGTACGCCGTCGCGTCGATGGAACCGGCGTCCCTCGGGGACCGGCCGGCCCGCCCGGCGTTCCGGACCGGGGGCACCTATGTCGTCCTGGGCGGCACCGGCGGGCTCGGGGGACTGCTCGCCGAGCACCTGGCCACCGTCTACGAGGCCGAGGTGGTCGTCATCGGCCGCCGTCCGGCCGAGGACTTCGCCCGGACCGCGCAGCACCTGCGGGAGTCGGGCGCCCGCGCGGTCCACTACCACCAGGCCGACCTGGCCGACGGTCCGGCGCTCCGGCGCGCGCTCGACGCCCATGAGGTCGTCCACGGCGTCGTGCACTCCGCGCTCGTGCTCCAGGACGCCGCTCTCGCCACCATGAGCGAGCAGGTGCTGCTCGACGTACTGCGCCCGAAGGTGCACGGCACCCGCCACCTGGTGGAGGCGCTGCGCGGCAGGGACCTCGACTTCTGCCTCTTCTTCTCCTCCGTCCAGGCTCATATCGCCAGTGCCGGGCAGGGCAACTACGCCGCCGCGTGTGTGGCCAAGGACGCCTACGCGGACCTCCTCCACCAGGCCCTGCTGATCGACGCCAAGGTCGTCAACTGGGGCTACTGGGGCGACATCGGGGTCGTCGCGAAGCCGGAGTACCGCAAGCGGATGGAAGAGCTGGGGATCGGCTCGATCGAGCCGGCCGAGGGGCTGGCGGTCATCGAGCGGTTCCTCGCGTCCGACCACCGACGGATCACGTGTGTGAAAGGAACGGAAGAGGCGTTGGAGCGCATGGGAATCACGCCGCACAAGCCCGTCGCCGCGGCACCGCCCGCCGGCTCCACGGAGGTCCTCGACGACGTGGTGCCGGCCTTCCGGGGCGACGACACGGACGTCGCCCGCAACCGGGACCTCTCCGAGCGGCTGGAGGCATACACCCGGTGGCGGCTGGGGCAGGTGCCGCTGCCGGGGACGACGATCGCCAAGTACGCGAAGCTGCGGGACGCCATCGGCGCGATGCCTGCGGCGCAGTCCCCGCCGCTCACCGAACTCCTGCGCGACTATCCGGAGCTGGAGGGCCATCTCAAGCTGCTCGACTGGTGCCTCGAGCATCTGCCCGACGTGCTGGGCGGCGCCACCGACGCGGTCGAGGTGCTCTTCCCCGACGGCTCCTTCGACCTCGTCGCGCCCGTCTACCAGAGCAACCCCATCGCCGATTACTTCAACCGGATCTGCGCGCAGGTCGTCGCGAACTACCAGCGCCGCTCGGCGGGGCGTCCGCTGCGCGTCCTGGAGATAGGCGCCGGGACCGGCAGCACCACCAAGTTCGTGCTGCCCGAGCTGGATCCGCGCGACGTCGACTACCACTTCACCGACCTGTCGTACGCGTTCCTGCACAAGGCCCGGGACGCCTTCGGCGGCGACTACCCGTTCCTCTCCTACGGGATCTGCGACATCGAGAACCCGCCCGAGCAGTACACCGGGTCCTTCGACGTCGTCGTGGCCACCAACGTCCTGCACGCGACGTCGAACGTCCCCGGAACGCTCCGGAACGTGCGCAAGGCGCTGCGGGAGGGCGGCATCCTCGTCCTCAACGAGATCACGGCACGGCAGGACTACGCCACGCTGACCTTCGGCCTCACCGACGGCTGGTGGCTCAGCGACGACCCGTACCGCATCGAGCACAGCCCCCTGCTCGGCAGCGACCAGTGGCGCTCGCTCCTGCACGAGGCCGGCTTCGGCGCCGTGCGGACCCACGGCGGCGACGGACAGCAGGTCCTCGTCGCGCTGGCCGGCGCGGCGGAGGAGCCGCGCACCGGGGCCACCGCCGCCGTCCCGGCCGCGGAGCCCGTCGCCGTCCCGGCCGCGGAGGCCGCCGATGTGCGGGAGCGGGTGGAGCGGTTCGTCCGTGAGGTGATCGCGGAGACGATGCGGTTCGACGTGGCCG